>JBBSSN010000123.1:0-6492 GCA_038242035.1 Actinomycetales bacterium | reverse complement strand
GTTGCCACAGCAGTTGTTTCGAGTAGTGCCCTACACTGAGTACAGCATGAAATTCATTAACAAGTACCGCGTTCCCATTGTCTGGCTGGTTGTAGTGGCCATGGTGCTCACCATTGGCTCCGGATTCTTCGCGCAGATCCTATAGCGCCACGGTCCCCGGGTCAGCCAGCGGACCGGGCCTGCTAACCGTCCCTGTCCCTCCGGAGCCGCTCGAGTTCGCGCCGGTCCTTCTTGGTGGGCCGACCCGCGCCGCGGTCGCGCTGTGGAAGCCCGAGCGCAGGCAGAATCGGCCGCGCGGGCGTGTGGTCGGTAAAGCAGTGCGATGCCGCCTCCGCCCCAACTCGCTTGGCGATCAGTCGCCGGACTTCGAGGATGCGCTCAAATCCTGATTGCCGAATGCGCAGCGTGTCTCCGGGTACTACAATCTGGGACGCCTTGACTGCTTTGTTATCCAGACTATTGCCGAGCCGAACGTGGCCTGCTCGGCAGGCGGCCGTGGCCGCAGAGCGGGTCTTGTAGACCCGGATTGCCCATAACCAGGCGTCAACGCGGACGGCTCCGGGAGTGCTGGGTGAGGTACTCATAGTGGGAATTGAGTCTATCTGCTTCCGGAAGCGTGCACGGAGTTGAGGGCGACCTTTGACAACGCGCTCGCGGCGGTAGCCAGGCAGCGGGGAATTGTAGTTGCACCTTAAACTCCGCCTACTCGGCACTCGTGATTACGTTCTGCGGGTCCCTTGTCGAGTTGGTGGAGGAGGCCTAGGAATTGGCGACGTTGGTGAGGGTGCTGATCGCGACCGCGGCTGCGACGGCGAAGACGAGGCTGGCGAAGGCGATGCGGACGTGTTTGTTGTTGAGTTTGTGCGCCACGCGTGCGGCGGCGAGTGAGCCGGCGATCGCGGGTATGGCGAAAGCCAGGGTGATGGCCCAGTCGATGGTGAACCCTGTTGCGTGGGCGCTGAAGCCAGCTGCGGAGTTGATCGCTATGATGACCAGCGATGTTCCGACTGCCTGGGCCATGGACAAACCCAGAAAGATCGTCAACGCCGGGACGATGAGGAATCCTCCGCCGACACCGAGCAGCCCTGTCAGGAACCCGATCCCCAAGCCCACCGCCAGGGATTTTGGCAGGCAGCTGCGAATGAAAGACGCCCCGCCCGTGCCGCAGCCGCCTGGTGTTTCTTTGGTGCGGGAGAGCATGCGGATGCCGGCGGCGACCATGATGGCCGCGAAGGTGAGAAGCAGTACGTTTTCGTTCAGGAGACCGCCGACGGCGGCTCCGCCCCACGCCGCTGGAATGCCGGGGGTTCCGACCAGCAGTGCAATGCGCCAGCTGACACCGTTGCGGATACGGGGAAGCACGGCGGCGATGGAGGAAGCGCCGACGACGAGTAGTGAGGTGGGGATCGCTTCGCGGGTGCTTATTCCCACCCCGTAGACCAGGGCGGGGATGGCGATGATGGAACCGCCGGCCCCGACCAGACCGAGGACGGCTCCGACCAGCAGCCCCAGCGCCAGGGCCGCGGCGATCACGAGGCCAGGGACTTCCCGCCGTCGGCTCTGGGAACCGGCAGCTGCAGGATGGCCGCTTCGCGGGTCGGTTCTTCGGCGGTCCGATTCCATGGCATGGCAGCCAGTACTTTGCCCATGGCGCAGGTGTTGGTAGCGGCAGAGAAGGTCAGTCCGCCGCCGATGGCTCCGGCCAGCAGGCGGAACTTCGGTGAGAGGAATTTTCCGCAGGTCAGGCCGGTCACAACCAGTGTTCCTGCCACCAGACGGACCTGACGTTCCAGGTCCCAGCGCTGGATGCCGCGGACGATGCTGCCGCCGGCTCCGGCGAATGCTGGGACGCCACCGGTCAGTACGTGGGCGGTTTCGATGCCAGCGCCGCCAAGGCGTTGACGGGCCTGTTCGGCGCGGACGCCGGACTGACAGACCAACACGACGCGTTGACCGAGCCGTTCGGTGAGTTCGTCGGCGTGCTCGGATAGTAGCGGCAGCGGCACGTTGTAGGAGCCACGGATGTGCATGGATTCGAATTCGGCTCCGCTGCGCACGTCCAGGATGATCAGGTCATTGTGCGCGTCGATCCACGAGCGGAGGGTTTCCGCGTCCACGGTGGGAACGTCCGGTGCGGTGGTTGTTGAAGGGTTCATGTGTTCGCTTTCGTGTTCTGGTGTGTCCGCTGCAGGCGGGGTGCCGGCAGCGGACACGTAGTCGGTGTTGCCGGGGATATTAGGGCTTGTGCACGGGATGGCCCTCGGCGGTCCAGGCGGTCATGCCGCCGGTCATCGTGTCCGCCCGGAAGCCGGCGACCAGCAGCTCTGCTGCCGCGCGGGCACTTCTTCCGCCGCTGGCGCAGACGGTGATGACCGGCCGGCCGGCGTCGAGCTCTCCGATGCGGTCCCCGAGCTGGCCCAGCGGGATGTGTACCGCGCCGGGGATCACTCCGGAAGCGACTTCGGCATTTTCGCGCACGTCCACGATGGTTGCGGTTGTGCGGCGTTCGTTGGCCTCTGCAGTGGTGATTTCAGACATGGCGGAACTCCTTTTCACGATGGTTTGGTTGAGTCCTTAGGCGTTGGCCGGAACGTTCGCAGCGGCCCAGGCACTGTATCCGCCGGACAGGTCACTGACGTTGGTGTGGCCGAGGGCGCGCAGAGTGCTCGCGCCGACGCTGGAGCGCCAGCCGCCGGCGCAGTGGACGAGGACCGGCCGATCCGCGGGTACTTCTTCGTGGCGGCGGGCGAGTTCGGCCAGCGGGATGCGCAGCGAGCCGGGCACGGCCCCGTCTTCAACTTCACCGGGATTGCGTACATCGAGAACAGTAGCGCTGTTGTCGGTGCGTGCCTGATCGAAGGTTTCGACGTCAACACGCGAGCCCTGTTGGACGATGCCCCCGAGTTCGACGAAAGCCCGCGCCGGTGTATCGAGGTAGCCGGTGACCCGGTCGAAACCGATCCGGCCCAGCCGCATGGCGGCCTCTTCCTCACGGCCCGGGTCCGCGATGATCACAATCGCATCCTCGGCGCCGATGATCATGCCAGCGGTTTCGGCGAAACGGCCGTCAAGACCGACGTTCAGGGACCCGGCGAGGTGGCCTTCGGCGAAATCCTCCGGTGAGCGGGTGTCGAGGATACGTGCGCCATGGACGGCCGCATCCTGCAGCGCGCGCACGCTCAGTGCGTGAAGGTCACCGGACGCGCCGGCCAGGGCGCGGTCCTTGCGGTTCATCACGGCGTCGACTGCGAAGTACTCGGGGATGGCCGGCTGCCCGCTGCGGACCATTGTGACGAATTCGTCTTCGCTCATGGGTTGGACGGAGAGGTTCATTGTCCGCTGCGCCCCGATGGTTGATTCGAGTTCGTCGGAGAGGTTCTTGCCGCAGGCGGATCCGGCTCCGTGGGCCGGCAGGACGCGGACGTCGTCGGGCAGGTTCATCAGCACATTGTGGATGGAGGTGTAGAGGGCACGGGCGAGCTCGTCCGGGTCGGCGCCGACAGCGGCAGCCAGGTCGGGCCGACCGACGTCGCCGATGAACAACGCGTCGCCGGTCAAAACAGCCTCAGGTGTGGCGGCGCCAGCATGTTCGCGTACGAGGATGCTGATGGACTCCCACGTGTGTCCGGGGGTCCCGAGGATCTCCAGCTCCACCTCGCCAAGTGAGACCTTTTCGCCGTGATCGAAGGTGCGGATCTGGTATTCGGTTTCGGCCCGGCTGCCATATCCGATCCACGCTCCGGTGGCGGCGGCGAGCTCGAGGTGGCCAGCGACGAAGTCGGCGTGGAAGTGGGTGTTGATCACCCCGGTGATCGTCAGGTTATTCGCCGCCGCGTCGGCGAGGTATTCGGTGATGTCGCGGCGCGGGTCGACGACGACTGCATGGCCGGTCGTTTCATCACCGACCAGGTAGGAACCGTGGGACAGGCAACCGAGGTAGT
This sequence comes from Actinomycetales bacterium, assembly GCA_038242035.1. Classification (GTDB taxonomy): domain Bacteria; phylum Actinomycetota; class Actinomycetes; order Actinomycetales; family Micrococcaceae; genus Arthrobacter_M. The sequence continues at coordinate 2,551 of JBBSSN010000123.1, read as the reverse complement.
ACTGCTTCAAGAACATTTCATCCTCCAAAGAGTTGTCGTGGTGGGGATGAAACCAAGTCTTCCACATACCCCCTAGGGTATGCAATAAGCCCCGGGGGGTATATAGTTGGTGGGTAAGTGCGAAAGACTATGGAGGACACAATGCAACTGGACACCACGGAGCTTGGCCCGGTCGTGAACCGGCTCAAGCGAGCGCAGGGCCAGCTCGGCGCTGTCACCCGGATGCTGGAAAGCGGCAGTGACTGCAAGGACGTGGTGACCCAACTTGCCGCGGTCTCCCGGGCGCTGGATAAGGCCGGGTTCGCCATTATTGCCAGCGGGCTTCAGCAGTGCATGGATCAGGAGGACCCCAGTATCGACAAAAAGGAACTGGAAAAACTCTTCCTCTCGCTCGCCTGAAAAGCACCTGCCGGCCAACCCCCGAAATCATCGACCAGCATTGCAGGAACCAATGATCAAGGAGCAGCACATGAGTTACACCCACACCGTTACCGTCAAACTGCCCTATCCCGCTGCAGTGGAGCGGACCAAAGCGGCCCTGTCTGAGCAGGGCTTTGGCATCCTTTCGGAAATAGATGTCCGCTCCACGTTTGAGAACAAGCTCGGCGCCGACGCTGGCGAGGAGCTGGGGGACTACGTCATCCTCGGGGCCTGCAACCCGGCCCTGGCGCAGCGCGGTCTCGCCGCCGAACCGGATCTTGGCGCACTGCTGCCCTGCAACGTCGTGGTACGTCGTGGAACATCCGCCGGCACCACGGTGGTCCAGGCCATCGATCCGCAAACCATGGTCCAGCTCAGCGGAAGCGATGCTGTCCGCGAAGTGGCAGACGACGCCGATACCCGGCTGCGCGCCGCACTGGCTCAACTGACCGCAGCCGCGGCCTGAACGGAACCAGTGTGATCGACCCGCAGTGCGATACGGGCTCGAAGCCGCTGTGCGCGATGCCGGAGTGCAAGTTACCCACGTCGCCGAAACCCACAGCGACAACGACTACCTCACCGGCGGGCTAATGCTGGCCAAAGCACACGGGGGGCAGTATCTGGTCAACGCCGCCGATCCCGTCGACTACGAACGCACGCCCATCGCAGACGGCGAACTCTTCCACGTGGGGAATTTGACGGTGAAGGCGCTGGCAACCCCCGGGCACACCCACACGCACCTCTCCTACATCGTCAGCCACCGCGGCGAACAGGCCGTGTTCTCCGGCGGAAGCCTGCTCTATGGGTCGGTCGGTCGCACCGATTTGGTCAGCCCGGAAGACACCGAGAGGTTGACCCGCGATCAGTATGCCTCGGCTCGATCGCGCCGCCGGGCGTGAGAGCTACACGCCTGCGAAGTTCGTCGCGTTCGCGTTGTGCTGCAGCCGGGCACCGGGGAGTTGTAGTTGCACCCTGGACTCCGCCGACTCGGCACTCGTGACTACGTTCTGCCGGTCCCCTGTGGGCCTATGGGCAGTGACCGCCGCAGCAGCAAAATAGCTACTGCGGCGGTCGGTAGGACCGACAATCGTTAAAAATGCACTCGATCCATAGGAAGACTGGGCAGTCTATGCTCGGCCCGCATGGCGACGGCGGACCAGGTAGGCTCCACCCGCTACTGCGAGAACCAAGCCGCCGCCCAAGGCGATGCCGCCACCAGTGCCGTTGCTGCTGGGCTGGGCTACGCCGGCGTCAGCACCGCCAACAGGCAGACGGCTGAAAGTATCTCTCGGCCTTATCCACATACGCAGTCCTCGGGTGGAACGTCGTTCGCCTCATGTGATAGTGGCTCAGCAGGTATGATGTGCTCACTATCACTACCGCTGGGGAGCCCATGAATTCGTCATCACTTCCGCCTGTCCACCCATCTGAGCCAGCAAAGAGGCGGCCCAAGCCGAGATTATTGACGTCCATCATGGCCGGGTTTGGGTTCTTCCTCATAGTCGTGGGACTCATAACCGGCGGTATCAGCGGTGCGCTCATTATGGCGGCTCTCTTTGCACTGCTGACCGGCCTTTACACGCTGCTGACTGGACGACCCTCGTGGGCGCGGCTGGCCAGCCGGAAAATGGGTTCAATCACGATCGCCGCAGCTGTTGCCGCATTGATCGCGGGAAGCGTCATTGCGCCGCCTGCGGAGAACGCAGTGGAAACCGCTGCCGCAGAGCAGAATAAGGCTGCTGCCTCAGCTGAGGTTGAAACCGCAGTGGCTGACGAGACAAAGACGGCTACACCGGCTCCTTCCCCAACTCCAAAGCCGGAATCCACCACTTCCCCGAAATCGACACCGACACCGACACCGACACCGACACCGACACCGACACCGACATCGACGCCGATAGCCGCCCCGGCGCCTGACCTCGCTCCAGTAGACGACGTCGAGCTCACGGAAGTAACGGGTCAGGCCAGCGCACCAGAGGGCCAGCCCGAGAATGGCACCAACGCGTTGGCCCTCCTGGACACCCTGTCCATCAAAGGACGGGCGCCGAAGACGGGCTATGACAGGGACCAATTCGGGCGGGCCTGGACCGACGTCGACCATAATGGCTGCGATACCCGCAATGACATTCTC
>JBBSSN010000122.1:0-6552 GCA_038242035.1 Actinomycetales bacterium | reverse complement strand
GGGTTTTCTCTGGTCCGAGGCACGGTCCATGGTGGCGAAGCCGGTAGCGGGCGAAGCCGTGCTGCCCAGCATTGACCAGACGCGGACCTCTGGCCTGGTCACGCTGCCAGGTGCCTTCGTGGGTCTTATTCTGGGCGGGGCTAGCCCTCTCGACGCTGGCCTGATTCAGCTGCTGGTGCTCATTTCCCTGTTGCTGGTGAACACCTCGGCGGCCTGGGTCACCATGCTGCTGAGCACTCGTGGTGTATGGCGGCATGCTGCTGCCGACCGCTAGCGCATGTCTGCTAATGCTGGCGCGGAAGAGGACTGCTGGCAGAACGGCCGCGGCCCGACGGCAGCGAACATTCACGCACACGCCTTAGTCGTCGATCGCCCCGCCGATGCTCACGCTGACGTTGTTGGTGACCGCGGTCCCCCGTTCGACAGTGCGGGAGACGGTGCAGTATTTGTCGTGCGAGAGCGCAACGAGTCGTTTCACCATACTGGCGGCCTTGCGCCCATGCTCGTCGTCCGGGAACGCCAGATTGAAGAACAGATTGATGTCATTCACGCGATTCGCTCCGTCCTCGGTGAGGTTGTATGCGGTAGCGTCGACACGGAAGCCGGTGGGTTCGGCGCTACGCGACGTTGCCACATCCACGTCGATCGACGAGCAGCCCGCGATCGCCGCGAGAAGGAGCTCGACGGGGGTCAGCAACCCCTCGCCCTGCCCGAACTCGATCTGCGCACCGGCGCCGTTGCGCGCACGGTAATGACCAGTTGAGACGCGGGACAGCTCGACGGAACGCAGTGCGGGATCTGGACTTTCACTCATGAACCCATGATGCCACCGGTGGCTCACCTACTCATCGGGAACTGATCCGTGTTACGCACTCCCTGCGCCACGGGTTGTTCTGCGCCACCATGTTTGGCATGGACGTTCAGGAAAACTCCCCATCACCTGCACCGGGTCAGCTAAAACGCAGTATCTCCTTGGGGCAGCTCGTCTTCTTCGGGCTCGTCTTCATCGGTCCGGCCGCGGCCGTGGGGATCTTCGGAACCCTGGACGCCACGTCAGGCGGCGCGGTGGCAGCCGTTTACGCCATCGCGACGCTGGTGATGGGCTTCACGGCCTCCAGTTATATGCGGATGTCGCGGGAAGTTCCCAGGGCCGGATCCGTTTTTGCCTACGCTGGAGCCGGGATCGGCCCGCGTGCCGGGTACGTTTCCGGATGGATGATCCTGCTGGACTACCTGCTGATTCCTTCGGTGGCATACATGTTCACCGGTATTGCCCTGAACTCCCTGTTTCCTGCCGTCCCCATCTGGGTTTTCGTCGCCGTCGCCGTGTTCGGGACCACTGCACTGAACCTGGCTGGGGTCAGGGTCGCGTCGCGGGTGATTACGGCCGTCGTCCTGCTGGAAGTTCTCATTCTGGTGCTGGTCCTTGTCTGCGGCACCTACGTGCTCGCCACGCAGGGACCAATGCGGTCATGGCGGAGCCCTTTCACGGGAACGAACGGGTTTTCGATCCTTGCGGTGATGGCCGCGGTGTCCATCGCGGTGCTGTCCTTTTTAGGGTTCGACGCGTTGGCCACTTTCGCCGAGGAAACCAAGGGCAACGTCCGTCTTGTCGGCCGGGCTACTTTGCTCTGCCTGATCATCGCCGGACTGTTATTCGTGGCCCAGTCCTATGTCGGAGCCCTTCTGTCGGTTTCCACCCCGGCGGACCTGCAGGCAAACCCGGAGCTTCAGGGCGCTGCGTTTTATACGGCGGTCCAGGACAGCATTGGAACGTGGCTTCACTGGCTCCTGGCGTTGTCAAAGGCGGCCGGCGCTGCTTTCGCTGCCATGGTCGGACAGGGTGCCGGCGGCCGCATCATCATGGATATGGCCCGCGAACGCAGACTGCCGTACGCGCTGGCCAAGGTGTCGGAGCGGACCGGCGTCCCGGTGCGCAGCATCGTGCTGACCGCCGCTGGCAACGTGATCGTCGCGATGTGGGCCGCGACGCGGGCGGACGGCCTTAACATCCTGAGTTCGGTGGTTAACGTCGGAGCCCTGACGGCGTTCATTCTGCTGCACGTTTCAGTGATCGGCTACTACCTCGTCCGAGGTAAGGCCTCGGTGCCGGGGAACTGGTTCTCCCACGGTGTGATCCCGGCGGTCGGCGCCGTGCTCCTGGTGTTGGTGCTGGCTTCGGCGAGCAGACTTGCCCTGCTGGTCGGGATCGTCTGGTTTGTTCTCGGGGTGATCGTGGCGCTGGTTGTCCAGCGTAGGTCACGCAGGCTTGCAGCAAACCGCAACACGGGCTAAGCGCGGCGTCGTCCTAGCTTGCCGTGGTGGCATGCTTGTGATCTGGAGCGCCGCGTTGGCAGACACGCCCTAGTGCCCGGCCTCGTGCCAGCTGACCCCGGTGCCGATCTGGACATCCAGCGGGACGGACAGCTCTGCCGCCTGTCCCATCTGCGCCACCACCAGCTCCTCTACCGCCTCGCGCTCGCCCGGGGCGACCTCCAGTACCAACTCATCGTGAACCTGCAGCAGCATACGGGAAGCTAGCTGGTGTGCCCGCAGCGCAGCATCAACGCCCAGCATGGCTTTCTTGATAATATCCGCAGCGGAACCTTGAATGGGCGCATTAAGCGCGGCCCTTTCCGCCATTTCCCGCAGTTGCCGGTGATCGCTGGAAAGATCCGGCAGGTAGCGGCGCCGGCCCTCGATCGTGGAAGTAAACCCGTCGCTCCTGGCCTGCTCCACCACGCCGCGAAGGTAATCCCGCACGGCACCGAAGCGGTCGAAGTAGTCCTTCATGAGCGTGCGCGCCTCGTCCACGGAAATGCCAAGCTGCTTGGATAGGCCGAACGAACTCAGACCGTAGACCAGACCATAGGACATCGCCTTGACCTTCGAACGCATGGCGCTGGTTACGTCCTCAGTGGCTACGTGGAAGACGTGCGAGCCGACGAACCGGTGCAGGTCCTCACCCTCGCGGAACGCCTGAATCAGGCTCTGGTCTCCGGAAAGATGGGCCATTATCCGCATTTCAATCTGTGAATAGTCGGCCGTCAGCAGCGTTTCGTACCCTTCCCCCACCACGAATACCTCGCGGATCCGGCGGCCTTCCTCACTTCTGATCGGGATGTTCTGCAGATTCGGATTAGTGGAGGACAGCCGCCCGGTTGCGGCCACATTCTGCGCGTACGTCGTGTGAATCCGGCCATCCTCGGCGGTTGCCTTGTTCAGGCCCTCCACCGTTTGCCGCAGTTTCGACGCGTCACGGTACGCCTGAAGCTGGAGCAGGAAAGGATGCCCGGTCTTCACCGCCAAATCCGCCAAGGCATCCGCATCCGTGGAAAACCCCGTCTTGATCTTTTTCGTCTTCGGCATGCCCAGTTCATCGAACAGCACGGTCTGGAGCTGTTTCGGCGACCCGAGATTGACCTCGTGGCCAATCGCCTCAAAGGCAGCTGCCTGAGCGGCAGTGATGGTGGCACTGAAGTCGGCCAGCAGCCGGTCCAGTTTCGGGGACGATACCGCTATTCCGGCCATCTCCATTCCGGCCAGCACCTTCGCCAGCGGAAGCTCAAGTTCCCCCAGGAGCTTATTGGCCCCGCGCTCCAGCAGTTGGCCGACAAAATGCTCGCTGAGCTGAAGCGTCACATACGCCTTCAGCACGGCATCCGCCGCCGTCGTATCTTCCAGTCCCAGCTCCAGCTGGCCGCTGGCATCTGCACCGGACGCGCCGACGGTGACCTTCAGATGCACCTGACTCAGGTCGGCCAGATCGTAGCTGCGCCGGTCCGGCTGGATCAGGTAGGCAGAGAGTGCCGTGTCATCGACGATGCCGGCAAGTTCCAGTCCTCGTGCGTAGAGCGCCTTGTACGCGGACTTGAAGTCATGGACGGCCTTCGGTGCATCCTGGCTGCCCAGCCAGTCCCCGAGAGCGGCATCAGCGGCGGCGTCAAGATCGGCTAACTGAACGTAGGCCGACGAGCTGTTGGTGGAAAACGCAAGGCCGACGGCGTCAGGCCCGACGGCGCTAAGCCCGGCAGCGGCGGTCTCACTGACCAGGGCAAGCCCGACGGTGGCTTCGTTTGTTTCGGTGAACCACGTCGTCAGCTCAGCGGCGCTGCGCAGGGTGCTGTGCACCGGCGGCGTGTGGCCGTCGTTCTCGACGACTTCCGCCTCGTCCTCGAAAAGGTCAAAGAGCCGTTTGCGCAGTGTGTTGAACTGCAGGGCATCAAACAGCTCCTCAATGTCGCCGCGGTCCGGACGCTGAAGCACCATCGCCTCCAGATGCACCGGCAACTGAAGATCGCGCAGCAGGTGGTTCAACCGGCGGTTACGCTTCACGCTTTCCTCATGTTGACGGAGCGCATCACCGACCTTGCCGCCGATGGACCCGATGTTCGCCAGAATACCGTCCAGGCCGCCGTACAGGTTTATCCACTTAGCCGCCGTCTTGGGCCCGACGCCGGGTACGCCCGGCAGATTGTCCGCGCTCTCCCCCACCAGTGCCGCGAGATCGGAATACCTGTCCGGCCGGACAAAGTACTTTGCCTCCACCGCCGCGGCATCCATCGGCGGGATGTCCGAAATTCCCTTTTTCGGGTACAGCACGGATACCCTGTCCGTGATGAGCTGGAACGCGTCCCGGTCCCCCGAAACCACTAGAACATCCCACGCAGCGGCCTCACCCTGCGCCGCCAAGGTGGCAATGATGTCATCCGCCTCATAACCGTCCAGCGAAATCGTGGGGATCCGCATAGCGTCCATCACCTTGATGATGAGATCAACCTGGCCGTGGAATTCCTCCGGTGTCTTGGAGCGGCCGGCCTTGTATTCGGTATATTCAACCGACCGGAAGGTGGGAGTGTCCAGATCAAAGGCAACGACCACGTGTGTCGGTTTGTGCTGGCGAATCATAGTCAACAGCATCGAAGTGAATCCATAGACTGCGTTGGTATGCTGGCCCGTGTCCGTGGAGAAGTTCTCGGCCGGCAGCGCGTAAAACGCCCGGAAGGCCATTGAATGGCCATCAATAACCAGCAGACGGCCCGGATCTGAACCCGCAGGAATGGCCACCGGTGCCACCTCGGTTACTGCCGGCTGTGCTGTTGCTTCGGGGGCCGTTTTGGTAGTTTCGCTCACAGGTGTCAGCCTAGTCATCATGACCGACAAACTCACACTGAACCCATATTCCGCGGCTCTGCGGGCGGCGGGCGTCCCGGAGGAAATGCATGACTGGCTCAGCAGCTATGGGATCGGCGCGCTGGTGGAGAAAATGGGCATTCACTTCCAACAAATCAGCGCGCAGCATTCGGTAGCCACCATGCCGGTCGAAGGGAACACCCAGGTGGCCGGGATTCTGCACGGCGGCGCACATCTGGTGCTGGCAGAAACGCTGGGCTCATTTTCGGCCGGGGTCCACGCCGGTGCCGGGGGCCAGGCGCTGGGCATAGAAATCGGCGCCACGCACCACCGGGGTATTGCGGCCGGACTTGTCACCGGCACGTGCACGGCGCTCCATTTGGGCCGCACGCTGGCGACGCACGAAATCGTCATGCGGGACGAAGCCGGCCGCCGCCTCTCCACGGCACGGATCACCAATATGATCAGGGCGAAGCCGGACGCTGCTGCCACGTCCCGCTAGCACGTCCGTCGGTCAGGTCCGTAAACCAGGGCGTGCGCGTTCCTATACCGCCCGGTGCAACAGGGCGTCCTTCCATCGACGGCAGGCGAAGTAGGCCGCGATCGTAGATATCAAAGGCATGCCGGTCAGCACCACGAAAGTTCCATCGCCGACACCGAACATGCTCAATACCCCCAACGAACATAAGCCCGCGGTGAAGCAGAGCAGGAGCGCAGCGCAACGTCCATGCCCGGCCGGCCGACGCGGAGCCGGAAGCAGGTGCCTACTCATCCGTTCCGCGCGTACGGGGGTCGGAGCAGCGCCCTTTCGGTATCGCCGGCGGGCTCCGGCGGCCCAGGCCGCGGCAGCGACAGCAAGGATGAGCAGGGCCAGGAACGCGGCAGTTCCGCCGCCGATCAGGACCAACCCCAACACCGCGGCCCAGCTGAGGGTTGCGGTGACTGCGGCGACGACGAAGAGGTCCTTCCAGAGCTGCCGGTATTCCAGCACCGGCACCTTGCGGTCTTCCACGTCAGTCATGATGGCTCCCCGATCAGGCGGCCTAAGCCGCTGGCGACTTAGCCACGATCATAGCAAGCCAACCTGCCTAGTGAAGCGCGGGCATAATCACGACGGAAAACCAATCACGACGGAAAACCAAAGAACCCCAGGATCGGCCCGGACAACGCAGGCACGACGAGGGCGACCCCCAACAGTACCGCCGCGATGCAAACGACGAAGCAAAGATACGCAGCGGCTCGTGCAACCTTCGTGCTGGGCACCTGGTCGTCCACGCTCACCGCGTAGAGCCGTACACCGGTTGCGTAAACACCAACTACGAGCACGGCCGAGATCAGCGTGGTCACGGCCACGACGAGGAAGGCTCCCCAATTGATCATGATTTGCCGTTCTGCTTTGCGGCCGACGATTTGGACTGT
>JBBSSN010000121.1:0-6588 GCA_038242035.1 Actinomycetales bacterium | reverse complement strand
TCTGTCCGCGGACTGCCGGCCGGGAACGCGTTTCTCTACGTGGACCTGGACGGCGAGGATGACGACGACGTGGCCGCGCAGGCGGACGCCCTGCTGGCGGCGCTGCACCGAAACGGACGTATCCGGGACGGAAAGGTGGTGCCCGATCCCGGCGAGCGGGCCTCGCTGTGGCGCGTCCGCGAAGATGGCGCAGGCCTGGCCGCCCGACTGTACAGCGGTGACGGGAACAGCGGCGAAGGGAACAGCGGCGGAGAATCCTGGCCCGGTTGGGAGGATTCGGCCGTCGCCGTGGACAGGCTGGCCGATTACCTCAGCGACTTCCGCGACTTGCTGCAGGCCTATGCACTGCAGGGCGTTCTGTATGGGCACTTCGGGGCGGGCTGTATGCATGTGCGGATCACCTTCGACCTGCGCTCGGATGAGGGGCGAGGCGTTTTCGACCGCTTCGTGCATGCGGCGGCGGAGCTGGTGGTACGGCACGGCGGATCGCTCTCCGGCGAACATGGTGACGGCCGCGCCCGTTCGGCGCTGCTGCCGGTGATGTATTCCCCCGCCATCATGGAGTCTTTTCGCGCGTTCAAGGCCATCTGGGATCCGGCAAATCTTCTCAACCCCGGCTCCGTGGTGGAACCGGCACCGATCACTGCAGATTTGGCCCTGGCTGGAATCCCGGAGCGCCAGTGGCGAACGTCCTTCGAGCTGGCGCCGGCCGCCACAGCCCCGGAGGGACTGGACCCGTTTGTCCACGCCGTGCAGGGATGCATCGGTGTGGGCCGCTGCCGCAGTTCCTCAGGCGGCGTTATGTGTCCAAGTTTCCGGGCCACCTCAGATGAGAAGGATTCCACCCGGGGCCGCGCCCGCGTGCTGCAGGACATGGTGCGCAGCTCCCCCACGGTGGCTCAGGGGTGGAAGTCCGAGGACGTCCGGGAAGCGCTGGATCTGTGCCTTTCCTGTAAGGCATGCGCCACCGACTGCCCGGTAGGCGTGGATATGGCGACGTACAAATCCGAGTTTTTCGACCACTTTTATGCGGGCAGATTTCGACCGCGTTCGCACTATGCCCTAGGTTGGTTGCCCCGCTGGCTCAAACTCACCGGCCGTATTGCCCCGTTGGTCAATGCCGTGATGGCAGGGCCGGCCGGAAGGCTGCTGGCCCGGGCTGCCGGGCTCACCACACACCGGGCCTTTCCAAAGTTTGCCGGCGGCACAGACTGGCAGCGTGGAATCACCGGCCAGCACCGGACGGCGGACCCTGCCGTAAGGGGCAGCCGGACCCCGCCGGCCGACGTCGTCCTCTTTGTTGACTCCTTTACCCGCGGTTTCCGGCCGGAAGTCGCTGGCGCCGCGCAGCGTGTTCTGGCCTCCGCGGGCCGGACGGCTGAATGCACGGCCGACGCCTGCTGCGGTCTGACCTGGATATCCACCGGACAGCTGGGTACGGCGCGGAAACTGCTCGCCAGGGCCGCTGCCACTCTCGATGATGGCAGCGACCGCCCGATCATCGTCCTGGAACCGAGCTGTGCCGCGGCGCTGAAGAAAGATCTGCCGGATCTGGTTCGGACGGATCAGGCGCGGCGGGTCGCACGCAGGGTACGGAGTTTCGCGGCCGCGGTGACCGAGCTTGCCGCCGACGGTTGGCGACCGGTCTGGCCCGGCGGCGCGGCCCCGCAGGCGGTTACGGTCCAGACGCACTGCCACGAATACTCCGTTTTTGGTGAGCGCAGCCAACAGGCGGCGCTGCGGGCAGTCGGAATCACCGACATCCGCGAGGCCACCGGCTGCTGCGGAGTGGCCGGGAACTTCGGCTTCGAAACGGAACATTACGAAATCAGCATGAAAGTGGCAGAGCAGGCCCTTCTGCCTGCCCTCGCTGCAACTCCCCCGACCACGCCGGTGCTCACCGACGGCTTTAGCTGCCTCATGCAGGTGGCAAAGCTGGAACCGAACCGGAATCCGTACCATCTGGCGCAGTTACTGGACCCGGAACCGACCGTCCAGTCGAGCCAGCAGATGAGATAGGAAACCCGCTATGACACAGACTGTAACTGCCGGCCAGGCCCACGAGCCGTCCGTGGGCGAGCTGATCGGCCGCATCAACACCGGTCTCCTTATCGACGGACAGTGGCAATGCCCCGCATCGGGAAAAACCTTTGAGGTGCTCAACCCCGCAACCGGTGAGGTCATTGCGACGGTGGCCGACGGCGGCCCGGAGGATGCACGCCGCGCCATCGAGGCCGCCGGCCGGGCGCAGAAAGCCTGGGGCCGAACGGCACCGCGGGAGCGCAGCGGGATCCTTCGCCGGGCTTACGACCTGATTATGGCCCGGCAGCATGAGCTGGCGCGGGTCATGACCGCGGAAATGGGCAAGCCGCTGGCCGAGGCGGCCGGTGAAGTGGCCTACGCGGCCGAATTTTTCCGCTGGTTTTCCGAGGAAGCTGTCCGTATCGGCGGGGACCACACTATTACCGGTGACGGCAGGAACCGGATCCTGGTCAGCCAGGAGCCGGTGGGGCCGTGTGTCCTGGTGACTCCGTGGAATTTTCCGCTGGCCATGGGCACCCGCAAGATCGGCCCGGCTGTCGCGGCGGGCTGCACAATGGTCTTCAAACCCGCGGAACTGACACCGCTGAGTTCGCTGGCGTTGGCGGGCATTCTCGAGGAGGCCGGGCTGCCCGACGGCGTGCTAAATATCGTGACCACCACCGATGCCGGATCCGTGGTGGAGCCGTGGATGGACAGTGGCATCGCGCGGAAGGTCAGCTTTACTGGTTCCACCGAAGTGGGCCGGATTCTCCTGGCCCAGGCCGCGCGCAACATCATGCGCTCATCGATGGAACTCGGCGGCAACGCGCCTTTCATCGTGTTTGCCGACGCCGACCTGGACAAGGCCGTACAGGGGGCGATGATCGCCAAGATGCGCAATATGGGCGAGGCCTGCACCGCGGCAAACCGATTCTTTGTGCACCATTCGGTCGCCGCTGAATTCGGCCGCCGGCTGGCGGCCGCGATGGCTGCCCTGCGGGTGGGCGACGGCGCCCGGTCCGGCACCGATGTTGGACCGCTGGTGGAGGAAAAGGCCCGCGCCAAAGTCCAGTCCCTCGTCGACGACGCCGTACGGCGGGGCGCCACTGTCATGACCGGGGGTTCGGCGCCGGCGGGTCCTGGATTCTTCTATACGCCGACGGTGCTGGCCCAGGTCAGTCCCGACTCGGACCTGATGTCCACGGAAATCTTCGGACCGGTGGCCGCCATCGTCGAGTTCGACGACGACGAGGACGTCATTCGGCTGGCCAACAACACCCCATGGGGGCTGGTCGGCTACCTCTTCACCCAGGACGTCGACCGGGCCATGCGTGTGAGCGAGGAGCTGGAGGTGGGCATGGTGGGGCTTAACACCGGGCTGGTTTCCAATCCCGCCGCACCGTTTGGCGGGGTCAAGCAGTCCGGGCTGGGCCGGGAGGGCGGCAGAGCCGGCATCGAGGAGTTCCTGGAGACAAAATACCTGGCCATTCCACGTGCCCTTGCGTGACGCGGACCACACCGGCTAGATTGTAGACAATCTACCGTCCAATTTTTTAGGTGGTATCTTGCTATTCAGCACAGAAGAGTACTCCGCCCGGCTGGCCGGGGTCAGGAGCCGAATGGCCGATCAGGGCCTCGCCGCCCTGCTGGTCTCCGACCCGGCCAATATCTACTACCTCACGGGGTACAACGCCTGGTCCTTTTACACACCGCAGCTGGTCTTTGTCCCGGCGGACGGACCGATGATCCTCTTCGCCCGGGCCATGGATGCCGATGGCGCCTTCCGCACCAGCTGGCTTCCCCGGGAGAGCATCATCGGCTACCCGGAACAATACGTGCACCGCCCGCACGTGCACCCCTTTGATTGGGTATCCTTTGCCCTCCGCGAGCGGCACCTCATCGCTCCGGCGGCCAAGGGCTGTGTCGGCCTGGAGATGGACTCACACTTCTTCTCGCCCAAGGCCTACCGCTCGCTGGTCAATGCCATCCCGGAATGGACAATGGTGGACAGCTTTGAGCTGGTCAATTGGGTCCGTTCCGTCAAGTCGCCGGCGGAGGTCCAGCTCATGCGTTCAGCCGCGCAGGTTTGCTTGTCCGCGATGCGCACTGCCGTGGAGTCCATCGAGGTCGGTGTGCGCCAATGCGATGCCGCCGCCGAGATCAGCCGCGCCCAGATCTCCGGGACTGCCGGGATCGGCGGGGACTATCCGGCCATTGTCCCACTCCTGCCGACGGGTGACGAAGCGGACACCCCTCATCTGACCTGGAACCAGGAACGATTCCAAAAGGACCAGGCGGTGGTCATTGAACTGGCCGGCGCCCATCACCGTTACCACTCGCCGCTGGCGAGGACCCTGGTTCTCGGCAAGGCCCCGGAACGGCTGGTCCGGCTCTCCGACGCCGTTGCCGATGGTCTTAATGCGGTATTGGCCGAGGTCCGGCCCGGAGTGCCCGTGCGCGAGCTGGCGCGGACCTGGAACTGGACGCTGGCCAGGCACGGCCTGGAGAAGCCCTCACGGATTGGCTACTCCATTGGTATCGGCTACCCGCCGGACTGGGGGGAGCGCACGATTTCACTGCGTTCGGAGGACGAAAGTATCCTCGCCGAAAATATGACCTTCCACGTGATTGGCGGGATGTGGATGGACAACTATGGTTACGAGCTTTCCGAAGCCATTCGCGTCACAGCGACCGGCGTGGAAACCTTTACCAGTTTCCCGCGTGAACTCATCCAGAAAGGTGGCTAGACGATGACCCGAACAGACTCCACCCGGTCCGCTGCAGCGTTGCCCTTGGCCGGCCGTGCATCAAGCCTGATCGGTTCGGTGATCGATTCGAGCACGTCATTACTGGCCGCCCAAAAGCATGACATTGTCCGCTTTGCCATGGGCTCCCCCGCCGACGAGGCGGTGCCGCTGGAGGAGTTCCGCGATATCGCCGCCAGTGTGCTGGACCATAGCTCGATGACCTACGGGGCCACCGAGGGCGAGCCCCGGCTGATCGAGAATCTTCTCGGATACCTGCAGGACACTGCGGACCCCACTGCCGCGGACCGTGTCACGATCACGGCCGGCGGCATGCAGGGCCTGGATCTGGCCTGCAAGATCTTCATCGACCCAGGCGATCTGGTGATTGTGGAAAGCCCCACCTACACCAATGGAAGCGCCACGGCGCTCAGCTACGGGGCCGACCTGCTCGAAGCACCCATCGACGAACACGGTCTGATTGTTGAGGCACTCCCGGATCTGGTGGCTATGGCAGGCCGGACGCCGAAAGCCATCTACACGATCCCCAATTTCCAGAATCCGTCCGGAACGACGCTCTCGCTCGCCCGCCGGCAACAGCTGTTGGAACTGGCGCATCTGTGGAACGCCGTCATTATTGATGATGACCCCTACGGTCTCTTGCGTTTCGAGGGTACGGATCTGCCCTCCTTCCAGGCACTGAGCCCTGCCGATCCGCTGTTGTTTTCGGTCCGGACATTTTCTAAGATCCTGGCTCCGGGCCTGCGCGTGGGCTGGGTGGACACCGACCCGGCCATCCGCCAGCTGGTCATTAATGCGAAACAGGCCATGGACACCTGCACCAACGTTCCGGCGCAGCATATTGTTGCGGAGTTCATTCGCCGTGGCGGACTGGACAGCCATCTGGCCGGCCTGCGGACCGAATACCGAAGCCGGAAAAACGCGATGCAGCAAAGCCTGCGGCGGCACCTCGGCGACAGGGTCAGCAGCACCGATCCGGAAGGCGGCTTCTTCCTGTGGCTGACCCTGCAGGGCGCGGACGCGCAGACCTCGACCCGCCGGCTGTTCGAAACGGCCCTCGCGGAAGGTGTCGCCTTCATTCCCGGACCGGCGCTCTCCGCCGGCGGCAAGTTCGACGACGCCCTGAGACTCTGCTTCGCATCAACCACGATCGATCGCGCGGAGGAAGGCATCCAACGCCTGGCCCGGGCGATGGACCGGGAGCTCGGCGGCCGAAGGACCGGGACCGGCGCGTGAGTAAAAGTCTTCAGGACCGGGTGCTGAACCTGATTTCCACACCGGAGCTTGTTGATCTCACGTCCCGGCTCGTGGCAGCAGGAGGCGAAAACCCGGGCGGGACTGAGGAAGGAACCGTCGCGGTACTTCAGGCGTCCTGCCGGGATGCGGGGCTGGAAACCAGCACGGCAGCCGTGGTCCCGGGGCGGCCGAATTTCACGGCCGTGCTGCCGGGCGGAAATTCGCCGGGTTTTTTGTTCCTTGGCCATTCCGATGTGGTGCCCGCTGGTGCCGGCTGGGAGCATCCGCCCTTTGATCCGATCGTCCGCGCCGGCCGGCTGTACGGCCGCGGTTCCACGGATATGAAAGGCGGACTCGCCGCCGTCGTCATTGCCTTGAAAGCGCTCAAGGAAGCGCACGTACAGCTGCCCGGAGATGTGGCGCTGGCCTGCACGGTGGATGAGGAGGATCTGGGCCTGGGGATCCGGGCGTTCACGGCGTCCGCGACGGCCGGAACCTATGGCGCCTGCGTAGTTGCAGAACCAACCGATCTGACGGTGGTCATCGGCTGCCGCGGGGACAGTTA
>JBBSSN010000120.1:0-6626 GCA_038242035.1 Actinomycetales bacterium | reverse complement strand
TTCCTACGTCTCATCCTAGAACGGAACCGGGCCGCAACGGCCTTGCTAGCGGCACAAGCCGACAATAGGCTTGCTAGTGATCAGCACACTTGCTTAGTGTGGCTGCAACGGCGGGTGAAGGAGTGCGGGATGCGGATAGCTGTCATCGGGGCCACCGGGAACGCCGGAACGGCGCTATTGCGGCGCCTGCACCGGGCTGACGGCGTCGATTCCATCCTTGGCATCGCCCGGCACCTTCCCGATCCGGTCTCAGAACCGTACGCGGGAGTTCAGTGGCACCCCCTGGACATCGGCTCCGCCACCGCGGCACCCCAGCTGTCCGCCGTCCTTGACGGAACCGACGTCGTCGTCAATCTGGCGTGGGCCATCCAGCCGAACCATGATGAGGCGGCCATGTTCGCCACCAACGTCACGGGACTGGAGAATGTCCTCCTGGCAGCCGTCAGCGCCGGCGTCCAGCACATCGTTTATGCGTCCTCCGTCGGCGCGTACAGCCCGGGCGCGAAGATCCGCCGTACCGACGAGACATGGCCCACCGGCGGCATCCATACTTCCCATTACAGCCGCCACAAGGCCGCAGCGGAGCGCTTGCTGGACGCATTCGAGGCCGAGCAGCCCCGCGTAACGGTGAGCCGCCTGCGCCCTTCACTGATTTTTCAGCGCGACGCCGGAAGCGAAGTAGGCAGGCTTTTCCTTGGCCCCTTCGTGCCCAAATATGCCGGCTACAAAATTACGACGCCGTTGCTGCCGCTGCCTCGGGAGCTTACGTTCCAGGCAGTGCACGCCGACGATGTGGCGGACGCCTATTGGCGAGTGATCGGGCAGCGGGCTCCCGGCGCCTTCAACGTGGCGGGCGAGCCGGTAATCACGCCGGAGCTGCTGGGCTGGATCCTCGGAACCCGGCGGATCATTACGCTGCCGCTGGCCGTCCTTCGGGCTCTCGCCGCCGTGACCTGGCGGCTGAGGTTGCAGCGCTCGGACCCGGGATGGATTGACATGGCAGCGCAGTCGCCGGTGATGGCCACCGACAAGATCAGGGCGCTCGGCTGGGAGCCGCGGATCAGTTCCGTTGACGCGATGGTGGAGGTAATCCAGGGCATGGGATACGGCGATGGGGTGCAGGGCTCGCCGAAACTCCGGCCCCGGCGGAAGGCTGCGTCGAGGTGATTTCCACCGAGCTGGCGCGGGCGCTCCAGGTTGCCGGCCTTCGGTGGGCGCCCGTCTCCGGGGATGCCTTTTGCATCGAGCGGCTGAGCAATAGCCCCGATCTCCTTGAGGCCAACGAGGTTTTTGTGGTCAGCGACATGACCATTGAGGCACACGCGTACGCCACCGGAACCGTACTGGGGATGAACGGCACGACCGAATGGGCCCTGGATTCCGTGGCGCTGGAAGAATCGTTATGGCTCCCCCGCGAGGACCAGCTGCGCGATTTGCTGGCCGGAACGTTCCGGGCCCTCCGCCGCGAGAGCGGGCCGCCGGCCCTGTTCACGGTGGAGATTCACCGCCCGGAAGGCAGCAGGCATTACACGGATGCTGACGCGGCTCAGGCATACGGCAAGGCCCTCCTGGCGCTGATCACGGGCGGGACCACAGAACGAGTTACGGAGGCATTATGAGTGGGCATGGCGGCAAGAAGTTCGGCGTTCTCTTCGACGTTGACGGCACCCTGATTGATTCCAGCTATCTGCATAGTATTTCCTGGTGGCAGGCGTTCCGTCGGCAGGGCCTGGACGTGCAGATGGCCACCATCCACCGCGCCGTCGGCATGGGTGGCGATAAAATCATTGCCCACCTCTTGGGACCGGACCGGAACGTGGACGACGACGCCACGCTGGAAGCCTCGCACGGCGCCATCTTCTCCACCCATTGGCCGGCCCTGCGGGCCTTCCCCGGAGCAAAAGAGCTACTGGTTCAATGCGCGGACGCACAGCTCGCCGTAGTCCTCGCCTCCTCGGCTCAGGAGGACGAGCTCGCCGTCCTGAAGGCAGCGCTTGACGCGGACGCCAGCATTGACGCCGTGACCAGTTCCGGTGACGCCCGGCACAGCAAGCCCGCGCCGGATATTCTCTCCGCCGCGCTGCGGGCCGGACAGCTGGAAGCGGCGAACACGGTCTATGTCGGGGACTCCGTCTGGGACGTCTACGCCTGCGCTAAATTGTCCATCCCGTGCGTGGGACTGACCTGCGGTGGCACCAGTGAAGCTGAGCTGCGGGACGCCGGAGCCGTCGCGGTGTACCAGGATCCGGCGACTTTGCTCCAGGATCTGGCGAACAGTCCGATCGGGAACCTGGCCGCCCGCGAGGCCCGCTCGGCCCAGTGACCCTGTCGCCTACGGCGCAGTTGCCTTTTCTGTGCCGGTCATTGCGGGTTTATTGTCCGCGCCGTAGCTGTAGATGACGTAGTTGGCCGCTGTAATGTCGCCGTTTTGGTCGAAGTTTATCGGCCCGGAGATCCCGTCATAATCAATGCTCTGCTTCCGTGCCAAGAGTTCCGAGCAGTCCGGATATCCGGTACAGGGGGTGCCCGCGGTGGCTTTGTCACCGTCGTCTCCCCCGCCCGATCCGCCCGAGACGGACATGAGCCGCGCTGCAATGGAGGATCCGGCGTCGTCATCCGCGGCCGTTGCCGCTAGAGCCGCCAGCATCACCGCGTCGTAAGTTTCGGCAGCGAACGTCATGTCTTTGAGTCCGGGAGTGAGCGCCAGCAGTTGCTTCTGAAAATCCGCTGTCGGGAAGATACCGGGCAGGACCCCCTTCGCACCCTTCAGTGCAGCCGAGGCAAGCCCGGTGCCATAATCCCCTGTTGCCCCGTCGCTGAGGACCAGCTTGGTGCCGGGGATACCGGCGTTCGCGAGCTCTGCCAGGAGGGACTGAGCGCCACCGCGGGCCACCACGATCACAGCATCCGCGTGGGCGTTTTGGACCTCCCGCACAGCCTCCGCCTCCGCGCCGGGGTTCGCCTGAACATCCACAGCAACGGTGTCCGCGCCCGCATGGGTGCCGGTGCCGGCCGCGGAGCCGGTCCCTTTCAACGCCTCGGCTACGGCGCGGGATAGCTGCGTGCCGTAGCTGCCGCTCTCGTGAAGCACCGCGATTCTGGGGCCGATGTCCGCCGCCAGCTTCGCCAGTACCTGCCCCTGCATCGTGTAGGCGGCCTGCGTCCTAAAGTAGTAGCCGCCGCTGGCAACATCGCGCAGGCCCGGCGCGGTATTGGCCGGAGAGATCAGCGTAATTTTGGCTTTGCTGAGCACACGAATCGCCGCGGCTGCGTTCGAGGAATCCGTGGGACCGATCACCACATCGGCCTTGGACGCCGCCAAAGTTGTCGCCTGGGATGTCGTGTCCGCGCCGGACGTTGCCGGCAGCAGCTCCACCGGCTTTCCCTTCAGTCCACCGCTGACGTTGATCTGGCTGACGGCCAGTTTCGCCGCGGCCTTCTCGGAGTCATTGAGGAAACCCTGGGCACCGCTGTTGTCCAGCAGCAGACCAACCTTCAGGACGCCGTCGCCGCTGGCCCCAACCTTGGCGGTCCGGGTATTGCCGGAAGGCCCGGAACAGGCCGTAGTTGCCAGAACCGCCGCCAGAACCGCCGCGCCCAAAGCCGCAGTGCCCAAAGCCACACCGCGGGCTGCAGTGCTCCTGCGGTTCCGGCGGTTTGTCACTGGGCCCCCGGGCCGAGCACCACAGCCAGCGGAACCTGAAGCTCTATGGTTTGTACCGTCCGTGTTATTCCCAACAGATTTCCGAGCGCCTCGGCGTCGGCTTTGTCATCGGCCGAGCTGTAGAAGATTACGGAACTCGGCTGGGCAGCTCCGGCCCAATTGGCCGTCTGGCTCACCGGCCAGCCCGCGTCGGTCACCATGGAGCCATACTTAGCCGCCAGCCCGACCATGCCGGACGCATTCAGGACGCTGACCGGCGTCATCTTGTTCACCGCGCCGGCTTCCGGTGCCTGCGTCGGGGACGCGGTCGCCAACCCTGATGGAGACGTCCTAGGGGTCGATGCCGCGGCCGGGCTGCTGGCTTTAGCGCCAGAGGAAGGTGCGCTCGGGGATGGTGTGCCCGGGGATGGTGTGCCCGGCGAAGGCGCGGACGACGTCACCGTGCTCGGCGAGGGCCCGAAGCCGAGCTTGGGGAGAACGAAGAACGCCACCGCACCGATGAGTAAAGCGAGTACCGCGAAAGCCAGAATAGGGACAAGGCCAGAGCGGGGCGCGTCATTGAAATTACGATGAACACCGCGGCGCGACGAATTTTCGGGGACCTTGTCGAACTCGTCCCGCGGGTATTTACTCATATGGCAGTTGCGTCCTTGTGGTGTATTGCGTGGCTTCGCGTCAGTTCCCCAGCCGGCGGGCCGTCCTGGCCCGCTGACGCGACGTACGTAGTCTACGCAATCTCTTGACCAACATGGGATCGTGGGCCAGAGCGGCTTCGGTATCGATCAGGACGTTCAGGATCTGGTAATAGTGCGTTGCGGAAATATCGAAAAGTTCGCGGATGGCTTGTTCCTTGGCTCCGGCGTACTTCCACCATTGCCGTTCCAGCGTCAACATTTGCGCATCGCGTTCGCTGAATCCGCCATCGGAGTGCGGCATCTCGGGTACGGGTTCGGTCATGCGCACTCCCATTCGGGTTCAGGCAACGGCGCACGCAAGGCAGCGGCACTAGGTTCGGGCAGTCGGCTGCTCTCCATGATAATCGGGAATCACAACGTTGTCATTTGACGGACTATGCGGACGGGATCGGCCAGAATAGGTGGATGACCAATCCAGATTCGCTTTTCAACGTCCCCGGGGGCGCGTCCAGCCCGGCAGAGGATCCGGCCGCCCTGAGCCTGCTCGCAAGCGACCCGCTGTCCCTCATGGCGCCGGATTGGGCGGCTGCCCTGCAGCCCGTCGAGGGGCAGTTGCGGCGAATGGGCCAGTTCCTGATTCAGGAGCACGACGACGGCCGCGGCTTCCTGCCGCGCGCCCAGCACGTGCTGCGCACCTTCCAGCGCCCGCTGGCCGGAGTCAAAGTGTTAATCGTCGGCCAGGACCCGTACCCCACTCCAGGCCATTCGGTGGGACTGGCTTTTTGCACTGACCGCCGCACCCGTCCGCTCCCCCGTAGCCTGGCCAACATATATAAGGAGTTGCAGGCGGACCAAGGCATCCCCCCGGCGCTGCACGGTGACCTGAGCCCGTGGGCGGATAACGGTGTGATGCTGCTCAACCGGGTCCTTACGGTGACGCCCGGGGCTACCGGTTCGCACCGGCGAAAGGGCTGGGAGGTCATTACCGACGCCGCAATCAGGGCACTGGTTGCCCGGCATTCGGCTCTGGTCGCCGTCCTGTGGGGCAAGGATGCGCTCAAACTTGAGCCCCTGCTCGGCGGGACTCCCCTCGTCGTTTCCGCCCATCCCAGCCCGTTGTCAGCATCCCGCGGTTTTTTTGGATCGCGGCCGTTTGGCCGGACAAATGAACTCCTGCGCGCCCAGGGTGCCGGGCCCATCGACTGGTCACTACCCCCGTTGTAGGCTGGCAGGGTTGCCCCGGGGCCCGGCGCCTGCCTGAATCCGCGCCGGGAGTCCCGCCACCGATCCGAGGAGTCCTGCTGTGTCCGTTGCCCCTGCCGTGAAGCCTCGTCCGCAGGCCATCCTGACCGTGCTGCGTAAGGAGTGGCTCGGTGAACACATGGTCCGGATCGTTGCAGGCGGCGCCGGCTTGGCCGATTTCACGCCCAATGGTTTCAGCGACATGTACGTCAAGATCCATTTTCCGCAGCCCGGCGTCGAATACCGCGAGCCGCTGGACGTTTTTGCCCTCCGCGACACCCTGCCACGGGAGCAGTGGCCGTCCACGCGCACTTACACCATCCGCTGGGTTGATTCGAAGGCGCAGGAACTGGCCATCGACTTCGTGGTTCACGGTAGTGAGGGCCTCGCCGGACCCTGGGCAGCAGCGGCCGCCCCGGGCGATCGGCTGATTGTTTCCGGCCCGGGCGGAGCCTATCGGCCGGATCCGGAAGCCGATTGGTACCTGCTGGCCGGCGATGAGGCTGCCGTTCCGGCCATTGCCGCAGCCCTTGAAGCCCTGCCGTCCGCCGCCGTCGGCTCTGCCTTCCTGGAGGTGGACGGCGACGACGACATCCAGACGATCGCCGCGCCGCCTGGAATAGAGGTAATCTGGCTGCTCCGCAGGGGCGAACCCGCTGGCACCAGCAGTTTACTGGCCCACGCCGTAGCTACTGTTCCCTGGCAGGACGGACGCGTGGACGTCTTCGCACACGGAGAGCGCGAATATATGAAGGCCCTGCGCAAAATTCTGTTCACGGATCATGGCCTGGAACGATCCCAGGTGTCCCTTTCCGGCTACTGGGCCCAGGGCCGCAATGAGGACGGGTTCCAGGCCGAAAAGAAAACCCCCATCGGCAAGATCTAGCCTAGCCATGAGTTTGCCCGGCGTTTGCGGCGGCACCGGGCGGGGAATGCACTGGATAGGGAATGCCTTGGATATGGACGGATGCCAGTGAAATTTCCGCGGCAACCGTCCAGTTCCATGGCACGGTGGCTGCTCTAGCGCCGTCGGTTATGCCGCTTCTCATTGCTGCCGTGGCCGCGGGTGAGCGGGCGTGCCAGAT
>JBBSSN010000119.1:0-6644 GCA_038242035.1 Actinomycetales bacterium | reverse complement strand
CTTGGTGCCCACGCCACGGCCGGCGGGGCCGTTCCGGCAGGTCCGGGAGCCCACTATCCGGCCACCGTGCTGCTCGACTGCACCGGACAGATGGACATCATGACCGAGGAAACGTTTGGGCCAGTGGCACCCGTGCAGGTGGTGGCCGACTTCGATGAAGGCCTTCGGCTCGCTTCGGCCGGACGCTACGGCCTGGCCGCAACCGTCCTGACCGCCAGCATCGAGCACGCCCACCGGGCAGTGGCCGTACTTCCGGTCGGGACGGTGAAGGTCAACGCCGTCTTCGGCGGCGCACCCGGAGGTTCCGCTCAGCCAAGGGGGGCAAGCGGTGACGGCTTCGGCTACGGGCCGGAGCTGCTGGACGAATTTACCCGGGTAAAGGTGGTCCATATCGGCATTGCGCAGGTTGGAAGTCCCCGGCTTGGAAGTCCGCGGCCTGGCCCGGGCCAGGAACCGTAATGAATCAGCTGATGGATCAGCGCGGGCTCACCGAATCGGTCCCCCGCCGACTGGCTGAGCTGGGTCCGCGCGTCACCGTGATCGGCGATGTCATTCTGGACGGCTGGTGGAACGGCACTGTTGAAAGGTTATGCCGCGAGGCTCCAGCACCGGTGGTTGAAATTCAGCATCGCCAGTATGCTCCGGGCGGCGCCGCTAATACTGCCATGAATCTTGCAGCACTAGGTGCAAGGGTTCGGCTGGTAGGCCTTGTCGGCACAGACCAGGCAGGCGCCAGGCTCACGGCGCTGCTGCGGGATGCGGGCGTGGACGTCTCGGGGCTGCTGCCCCATCCGTGTCTTGTCACGACAACCAAGTATCGCGTTGTCAGCGCCGGACAGGTGATGCTGCGCCTGGATGAACCGCTCCGGAGCCCCGAGCCGGAGGCCTTGGACCTGCTGGCCGGGCAGCTCCCCGGGCTCCTGGCGGGGGCCGACGCCGCAGTGGTCTGCGACTACGGCCTCGGCGCGCTCACCGGGACCGTGGCTGCGGCCCTATCCACCGGTCTCGCAAAACCACCAGAACCGGCAAAATCAGTACGCCCGATCGTGCTCGTGGACGCCCACGATCCCCGTCTCTGGGCCGGGCTTGAACCCGATCTCATCACACCCAACGCCGCCGAAGCGGCCCGGGTTATCGGCCGTTCAATGACAGCCGGCCACGCCCGGGCGGACCTTTTTGTCGAGCATCAACAGCAACTACTCACCGCGACCGGCAGTAACGCGGCTGTCGTCACTCTGGACCGCGACGGGACTGTGCTGCTCAGCCGGGACGGTCCCTTCCACCGGACCTGGGCCAGGCCCGCCGCCGAAAAGCAGGCCTCCGGAGCGGGCGATACCTTTGTCGCGGCGCTGACCATTGCGCGGTCTGCCGGACTGCCGCTGAGCACCTGCGTCGACCTGGCGCAGGCGGCGGCGGACGTCGTCGTGCTCCGGCAAGGAACGTCGGTCTGCAGCACCGATGACCTGTCGCAGCATCTGGCCGGGTTCGCGGACACGGCGCTGGACGCAGCTGAACTGGCGGCCAGGATCACCGCCGAACGGGCCGCAGGGCGCCGGATCGTACTGACCAACGGATGCTTCGATGTGCTGCACCGCGGACACACCCGTTACCTCAATCAGGCCAAGCAGCTCGGAGACATCCTCATCGTCGCGCTGAACAGCGATGACTCCGTGCAACGCCTCAAAGGTGCCGACCGGCCGATCAACGCCGTGGGCGACAGGGCCGCGGTCATCGCCGCGCTAAGCTGCGTGGACTACGTCACCGTCTTTGACTCGCCGACGCCGATCCCCCTCCTCTCCGCCTTGCAGCCGGATATTTATGCGAAGGGCGGCGATTACACGCCTGACATGCTGGAAGAAACCACAACAGTGGAGGCGTATGGCGGGCAGGTACGCATACTGGATTATGTGCCGGAACAGTCGACGACGGCGGTGCTCCGGCGGATCCGCGGCGTGCGCCCACCTGCAGAGCCACCAGCTCAGGCCTCGGCGACCCAAACACCGGCGGAACCCGCTGCACGATGAATCGCGCCTTGATCCCGGGCTACCGGTTTGTGTGCCCACTCATGGGTACTGCTGCTGGTGGGTAGTGCTGCAAAGGGTACTGCTGCTGGTGGGTAGTGCTGCAAAGGGTACTGCTGCTGGTGGGTAGTGCTGCAAAGGGTACTGCTGCTAGTCGTTACCGAAGATGGCCACCATAAAATCAGCCGACGGCGTCCACGGTTTCAGGTCCCAGGTGGCAAACCGGCTCTGACAGGTCAGCCTGGCTTCCTTCGCATCGGCCAGAAAATCGTCGAAAGCATACCCCCGCCCGGCCCCAAACCCCGTCACAATCCTGCCCCCGGGCGCGACGTGCCGGGCGAAGTTACGGAGCACGTCGGGCGCCGTTCCGGGAGCAAGGAAGGTCAGGACGTTTCCCGCGCAGACTATGATGTCGAACGGTTCGGCGTTGCCGGTTGCGGGCAGGTCCAGATCGGTCAGATCCCCCACGAGCCAGGCAACATCAGGGAAGTCCTTGCAAGCGGCGGCAATCAGTTCGGTATCGGCGTCAATGCCCATCACCAGGTGCCCCCGCCGGCTCAGTTCTCCGCCTACTCGCCCGGGGCCGCAGCCGGCATCCAGGATCCGGCTTCCGCGCGGCGCAAGAGCGTCTATCAGTCTCGCCTCACCGTCCAGATCGGCACCGTCTGCCCGCATTTGCTCAAACCGCTGGATGTACCACGCGGAGTGTCCGGGATTTGTGCGCTTTTGCGCCTGCCATAACGATTCCTGATGCATCCTGAAAGCTTAAGCCCTGTCATCGACCGGGTGCACGGTGATGCCTGTCGCGTTCAGCGACAGGATCAACTCCTGGCGGCAACGGAGGTGCCCAGGCTTCACCGGCCCTCTACAAACCGTCGCTCTACAACGGGCGGCGCACTACTATTGTTGCTGATGCCCAGCGCGGAAATGATGCCGCCCATGGCGAAAAGCACCGCGGTGACGGTCAGCACGCGATGGAAGCCGCCGACGTCGAGCGCCCCATTGACGATGACGCCGGCGAACGCAATGGCGACCAGCCCGGCCACGCGGGAGACCGCGTTATTGACCGCCGAGCCGATGCCGCTCTGTCCGGGTGGAACCGCGCCCAGGATGGCGGCTGTCAGCGGGGCAACCGTGATGGCTAGCCCCAGTCCGAAAAGGATCAGACCTGGCAGCACCTGGGTCCAGAAATTGAACGGCAGCTGCGCGGTGAGCATCAGCAGGTATCCGGTCCCGGCCACCAGCGGCCCTGCGGTCATGAATAGCCGGGGTCCGTGTTTCCCCGCCAACCCTCCGAAGACCCCTGCGAGCAGCAGTGACAGCAGCGCCACCGGGATCATCGCCAGTCCCGTCCAGGCGGCGGAGAGCCCCGCAACTTCCTGCAGAAAGAGCACCACCACCAGCTGGCCCAGCGAGACACCGGCATAGATAAATGCCGTGGCGAGGTTCCCGGTGCCGAAGTTTCGGATCCGAAACAACCCCAGCGGCATCATTGGCTGCGCTGCCCGATGTTCCCACCGCAGGAAACCGCCGAAACAGAATATACCGAGTATGAACGGAACGAGGACGGTCGGGTTTTGCCAGCCCAGCTGGAGTTGCTCGATGAGCGCAAAGACCGGACCGCCGAGGCCTGCTGCGGCGAGCAAGGCGCCAACAAAGTCGATCCGGGGACGCGGCCCCGCCGGGGCGGGGCTTTTGATGCGCAGCAGGAGCAGGAGCGTGGCCCCGATGGGAATGACGTTGATGGCAAAGATCAGCCGCCAGCTCACCGAATCCACCAGCAGGCCGCCCACCAACGGTCCAGCAATGAACGCGGTGCCGGTCCACCCGGTCCAGGTTCCGATCGCCCGGGACCGCTCCGGTCCGCTGAAGGTCTCGGTGATCATGGCAAGGGAGCTGGGAACGAGCATGGCGGCGCCGGCTCCCTGCACGGCACGGGCAGCGACCAGTAGCGCACCTCCCGGGGCGAGTGCGCACGCCAGCGATGCAACCCCGAACACGATCAGGCCCGCCCGGAGGATCCTGACCCGCCCAAATGCGTCCGAGACGGCGCCGGCAATCAGAATCAGCGCCCCAAGCGAGAGCAGGTAGGCATCAACTACCCACTGCTGCAGCACGAGTCCGCCGCCCAGATCCGCCGTAATCGCCGGCAGCGCAACATTAACAATGGCGCCGTCGAGAAAAGCCACGAAGGAGGCGAGGATGGCTACCAGCAGCACCGTCCGCTCAACCGACGCTGGCTGGGGTAGCTCCCGGGAGGACCTGCGCGCGGACTTGCGCGCGAAAATTTCGCCAGTCCTCCCGGTGAAACGGGTCATCACGACAGCCCTTTCCGCGTTTCTTTCCATTAGTCAATGGTGCGGGCCTGCTGTCAACGGTTGACGCGCGGACGAATGCAGACAATGCTGATTTCAGGCACAGGGCTGACATCAGGTGCCTCGAACCCAAGCAGCAGGGAGCGCACATGTCATCGACGAAGACACCACATGTCCTTATTCTCGGCGGCGGGTATGTCGGTCTTTACACGGCCTGGGGCCTGCGTAAGGAGTTCTCTGCGGCGGAGCTGAACATTACCGTCGTCGAGCCGAATGCCTACATGACGTACCAGCCGCTGCTTCCGGAAGTGGCAGGCGGCGAGCTGGATGCGCGCAGCGTCGCCATTGAGCTGGCGCGTGCCTTGAAGAACGTCGACCTGTTTCGGGGCCGGCTGACCTCGCTGGATGTGCACAGGAAAACCGCTGATCTTCAATCCATCACCGGCGCCGCTGCCAGCATGGACTATGACCACGTGGTGTTCGCTCTCGGTGCGGTCACCCGAACGTTCCCTACGCCCGGGCTCGGCGAGAACGCGGTGGGTTTCAAGACACTCGAAGAGGCCGTGTACGTGCGTGATCTGGTTCTGCAGAATGTTGCCCTGGCGGCGGCCACCGACGATCCGGCCGAGCGGGCCAGGGCGCTGACGTTTGTCTTTGTCGGCGCCGGATACACCGGCGTCGAGGCGCTGTCCGAACTCAGCGATCTGTCTAAACTTGCCGTTGATCAATACCCGGCGCTGCAAAGATCCGACCTGCGCTGGGTCCTGATCGAGGCGCTCGATAGGGTTGCCCCGGAGGTTGGTTTACGGCTCTCCGGCTGGACACTGGACCTGCTTCGCCAGCGTGGCATTGACGTACGGCTCAAGACCACCATGAAGTCCTGCATCGACTCCGAGGTGGTCCTCAGCGATGGGGACTCGTTCTTTGCCAATACGATCGTGTGGACCGCCGGTGTGAAGCCCAATCCCACGCTGGACGCTACCAACGTCCCGCGCGGTCCGAAAGGACACGTCAACGCCAGCGCGCGGCTGCAGGTGATTGACGACGGCGGCACACCCGTTCCCGGGGCATGGGCGGCCGGCGATAACGCTCAGGTCCCCGACCTCACCGCCGAGAAGCAGCCGGCGTATTATCCCCCCAATGCGCAGAACGCCGTCCGGCAGGCCAAGCTGCTCGCCAAGAACATCGCTGCCGACATTCACGGCCAACCCGTTGCGGAGTACCGGTACAAGTCTCTGGGTGCGGTTGCCTCGTACGGTGTCGGCCGTGGTGCTGCGATCATCCTGGGGGTCGAACTAAAGAACAGGGCCGCTTGGTACGTGGACCGTATTTACCACGGCCTGGCCACACCGACCTACAACCGAAAGTGGCACATTTTTTCCACCTGGATCACGCACGCCTTCGCCAAGCGGGATCTATCCCCGCTGAGTGCAACTGAGCACCCGCGGGAGGCGTTCCGGCGCAGCGTCGAGTCCTCCGGCAAGCACTAACTGCGCTCCTGGTCCAGGCGCAGCGTCAGCGAAATGCGCTTTCTGACCGGATCAACGTCCAGCACCTTGACCCGGACTACCTGCCCGGACTTCACCACCTCGTGCGGATCGGCGACGAAGCGGTTGGCCATGGCCGAGACGTGGATCAATCCGTCCTGGTGCACGCCGATATCAACGAACGCGCCGAAGGCTGCAACGTTGCTGACTGTGCCCTCCAGGACCATCCCAACTTCCAGATCGCTGATCTTTTCGATGCCCTCGGCAAAGGCGGCCGTCGCGAACGCCGGGCGCGGGTCACGGCCGGGTTTGACCAGCTCGGTCATGATGTCCCGGACCGTGGGCAATCCGAATGCCTCGTCCGTGAAATCGTGCGGCTCCAAGGCGGCGACCGCGCCCACTCCGGCTACGACGTCGTTCCGGGTAGCGCCGGCAGCAGCAAGGACCTTCCGGGCAATGCCGTAGGCCTCGGGATGGATGCTGGTTCGGTCCAGCGGCTCCGCTCCGCCGGTGATGCGCAGAAAACCGGCACACTGTTCGTAAGCCTTCGCGCCCAGCCGCGGCACTTTCTTCAGGTCGGACCGGCTGGTGAATGGTCCGTGGACGTTGCGATGCGCCACAATATTCCCGCTGAGCAGCGTCCCTACACCGGCCACTCGGGCCAACAGCGCGGGCGAGGCGGTGTTCGCGTCTACGCCCACGGCGTTCACGCAGTCCTCGACCACCGCGTCCAGCGACCGGTCCAGCATTATCGGCGTCAGATCGTGCTGGTATTGGCCCACCCCGATGGACTTCGGTTCAATCTTGACCAATTCGGCCAG
>JBBSSN010000118.1:0-6645 GCA_038242035.1 Actinomycetales bacterium | reverse complement strand
CGCAGCGCCTCCGAGATCTCCGGCTGCTGCTTCAACCCCGCGGCGGTGGCGGCACTGTCCACCACCAGCGGTGCCCACAGCGGCCAGGTCCGGCCGTTCGAGGCGTGCCCCAGGCGCTGGATCAGATCCAGCGGGTTTCCACCGCCGCCCCCGGGGAGCGCGCCGGCGAGCTGGACGACGTCACATTTGGGCAGTTCGTTAACGTAGCGTGCGGCCAGATCCAGGGTGCGGGACCAGGAAATGCCCAGCGTCATCCCTGCCCGGACGCTGTCCATCAATTCCTTGGCCACCGCCCGCGCCAGGATATCGCGCTGCTGCGCGTCATCGCCGGAGGTTTTTATGACGATGACTTTTCGGATGCCGAGCCACGCGGCCAGCTGATGCAGCACCTTAGGCGGCATGGAGCCGGGCGTGCGGACCTCGATGCTGACGATGCCTTCGGCGCGTGCCTCATCCAACATGCGCGCCACCTGAAAACGGGAAATCCCGTAGGTGGTGGCGATTTCCACCTTGGACCGGTTGTCCAGATAGTAGTCCTTGCCGATCAGGGCAAGAAGCTCTTCATGCGTGGGCTGCGGCACGGCGGCTCTTCTTTCCGGTGATGCGAATGAGCGTCAGCTCTTGCTCAAATGAGTGTATATGACTAGAGTCACTTTACAAATGAGCATTTAGTTACTCTCATATGAGCGTCTGACCTGAAGGGGAGCAATGAAGTTTCCACAGCACCACGGGCATCGCCGCCGTCTGCAGCCCGGGAAGACCCGGCTCGGCGCGCTGTTGGCGGGCGCCGCCGTCGTCACCCTTGCACTGTCCGGCTGCACAGCTGCTGCCGGCGAGGGCGCCAAAACTGACATAGTCGTGGCCATCGTCGCCAACCCGCAGATGAGGGATGCCGTTTCCCTGCAGGACGACTTCAAGGCCAAGCATCCGGACGTTAACGTGAAATTCGTGACGCTGCCGGAGAACGAGGCCCGGGCCAAGATTACCGCGTCCGTGGCCACCGGCGGCGGCGAGTTCGACGTCGTCATGATCTCCAACTACGAAACCCGGATGTGGGCGAAGAACGGCTGGATCGAGGGCCTCCAGCCGATGGCCGATGCCACGTCCGGCTACGACACGGCCGACTTCATCCCCACCATCAAGGATGCGCTCAGCTACCAGGGCGATATGTATTCGGTCCCGTTCTACGGGGAATCGTCCTTCCTGGTGTACCGCGAGGACCTGTTCAAGCAGGCCGGGCTGACCATGCCGGCGCACCCCACCTGGGCCGAAGTCAGTGCCCTGGCCAGGAAGCTCAACGACCCATCGAAGGACTTCGCCGGGATCTGCCTGCGCGGACTGGCCGGCTGGGGAGAGGTCATGGCCCCGCTGGACACCGTGATCAATACCTATGGCGGACAGTGGTTTGACATGGATTGGAAGGCCAGGCTGGACTCCCCGCAGGTCAAGGCCGCCGTCACCGACTACGTGGACCTGCTGCAAACGGCTGGCCAGCCCGGGGCTGCAACCAGTGGCTACGGGGACTGCATCACCCGCTACAGCCAGGGCAAGGCGGCCATGTGGTACGACGCCACGGCCATGGTCTCCAGCATTGAGGATCCCAGTTCCTCGCTGGTGGCGGGCAAGTCCGGGTATGCCCCGGCACCCGTGAAGGACACCAAGTCCGCCGGCTGGCTGTACAGCTGGTCTCTGGCCGTCCCGACCAGCACCAAGCACAAGGCCGCGGCCTGGGACTTCATCTCCTGGATGACGAACAAGGACTACATCAAGCTGGTGGGCAACAAGATCGGCTGGGAGCGGGTACCCCCGGGCAGCCGCCAGTCCACCTATCAGATCCCCGAGTACGCGAAGGTGGCGCAGGCCTATGCCAAGCCCACCCTGGATGCGATGTACTCGGCCACGCAGGAGACCAGCATGGTCAATCCCGTCCCCTACCCGGGCCTGCAGTTTGTGGGCATCCCCGAGTTCCAGGACCTGGGAACCCGGGTCAGCCAGCAGATCTCGGCCGCGATTGCCGGACAAAAATCCGTTGAAGACGCGCTCAAGCAGGCACAGCTGTATGCCGAACCCGTTGCGCAGTCCTACCAACAAGGAGCAAAGTGATGGCCAGCACTCTCGTTGAACGGCACAATCTCAAACAACACAAGCTCAACAACGCCAAGACCGGCCATTCCAAGGCGGAGGGCTGGCGCCGGCGCGGTCCCCTGCTGCCGGCCCTGGTTTTCACGATCATCGTCACTCAACTGCCGTTCCTGGTCACCATCTGGTATTCACTGCGCAACTGGAACCTGCTCCGTCCGGACGGCAACCAGTTCACCGGTCTGCAGAACTATGCGGACATCTTCCTGGACTCCACGTTCCGCAGTTCCGCCGTGAACAGCATCGTCATTACCCTGGGCTGCGTCCTTGCCGCCATGGTGCTGGGAATCATCTTCGCGCTCCTGCTCGACCGCAGTTTCCGCGGCCAGGGCGTGGTGCGCACCATGCTCATCACCCCCTTCCTCATCATGCCGGTGGCCGGCGCGACGCTCTGGTCCGTGTCCATGCTGAACCCAAGCTTCGGTCTGGTGAACTGGGTGATCTCCCTGGTGGGCATCCCACCGGTGGACTGGACGTCGTCGTTCCCGGTGGTCTCCATCCTGATGGCGCTGGTCTGGCAGTGGACCCCATTCACGATGCTGCTGGTGCTGGCCGGTCTGCAGTCGCAGCCCAAGGACGTGCTGGAAGCGGCGCAGATTGACGGCGCCAGTTGGGGCAAGACGTTCCTTTGGGTCACGCTCCCGCAACTGCGCCGCTATATTGAGCTCGGAGTCCTGCTCGGGACCATCTACGTGGTCAACACCTTCGATCAGATCTACCTAATGACGGCCGGCGGCCCCGGCACAGCCAGCGCAAACCTGCCGTTTTACATCTACCAGCGGGCCTTTCTGGGCTTCGACATCGGCCAGGCAGCCGCGATGGGTGTTGTGGTGGTCATCGCCACCATCATCATCGCCACATTCGCCCTGCGCCTCATCTTCCGCAGCTTTGACACGAAGGACTAAGCCGTGACCACCACCATGACCCCCCATTCCACCGCACCGTCCGCTGAGCGCAAATCCCGTGAAGCCCGACGTCGGCTCAGCGGTTCCGCGATCACCACCGGCACGTGGGTGCTGGCGTTCATCTTCTTCGCCCCCGTGATCTGGCTGGTGATGACGGCCTTCAAACAGGAATCGGTGGCCGCCTCCAACCCTCCCGTGTTCTTCTTCGTACCAACATTCGATCAGTTTGCGGCCGTGCTGGACAACGGCGCGGGCAGCTACTTCCTGAACTCGCTGATCGCCACCGGCGTCTCCACGATCTTCGTGATCCTGCTGGCCGTGCCGGCGTCGTACGCATTGAGCATCCGGCCGGTGAAGAAGACCCAGGACGTCCTGTTCTTCTTCATTTCCACCAAGATGCTGCCCGTCGTCGCGGTGATCATGCCCATCTATGTGATTGCCGGACAAATCAAGGCCCTGGATAACATCTGGACGCTGGTAGTGCTGTACACGGCCATGAACCTGCCCATCGCCGTGTGGATGATGCGCTCCTTCTTCCAGGAAGTCCCCACCGAGGTCCTGGAGGCCGCCGCGATGGACGGTGCAGGCCTGATCAAGACCCTGCGCACCATCCTGATGCCCATGGTCACTCCCGGCCTGGCCGCAACGGCCCTGATCTGCGTCATCTTTGCCTGGAACGAATTCTTCTTCGCGCTGAACCTCACCGCCGCCAACGCGGCCACGGTACCCGTTTTCCTGGTCTCGCAGATGACCAGCGAGGGCCTGTTCCTCGCCAAGCTGTCGGCGGCCTCCGTGCTGGCGTCACTGCCGGTCGTGATCGCGGGCTGGGTGGCGCAAAAGCAGCTGGTGCGCGGTCTGTCCATGGGTGCGGTGAAATGACGACGACGATGAAAGTTTCGGTTCTCAGCGGCCCCTTCGATGCCGGTCACGGCAGCCTGCGTGTCGAAGAACGCCCCATCCCGGTACCGGGGCCAAACGAGGTCCTGGTCCGGATCAAGTCCGTGGGCGTCTGCGGATCGGATACGCATTATTACCGGCACGGACGGATCGGCAGCTACATCGTCGGCCGGCCCCTGGTGCTCGGCCATGAGCCCTCCGGTGTTATCGTCGCCCTCGGACCCGGGGTGCTGAACCGGACCACCGGTCAGCGGGTGTCCCTGGAGCCGGGCATCCCGGAGCCGCTTTCCGCACAGACGCTGGCCGGCCGCTACAACCTGGATCCCGGTGTCCGCTTCTTTGCCACGCCGCCGGTGGACGGTGTTTTCGCCGAGTACGCCGTCCACCCCGCGGCGTTCTGCCATCCCGTTCCGGATTCCGTCTCCGACGATGCCGCCGCCTTGCTGGAGCCGCTCAGTGTTGCGATCGCGGCCGGCCGCGCCGGCAAGGTGGGGCTCGGCGACAAGGTGCTCGTGGCCGGAGCCGGTCCGATCGGCCTGCTGGCGGCCAAGGTTGCCCAGCTGGCAGGGGCGGTCGTCACCGTCACGGATGTCCGCGCCGAACGCCTGGAGATGGCGGGACGGTATGGTGCCTCGCACTGCTACCCGGCCGATGCCGCCCCGCCCGCCGAACCCGAATTCGATGTCTTTATTGATGCCACCGGTGCAGAACCCGCCGTCCTGGCCGGCCTGTCCCGGCTGGCCCCGCGGGGCCGTTGTGTTTTGGTCGGGATGGGGGCGGACACTATCGCCGTACCCGTCCAGCTGGTGCAGGGCCGCGAACTCATGATCACCGGAACGTTCCGGTACGCCAATACCTGGCCCGCCGCCGTCGCCCTCGCAGCAGACTCCGCGGTGGACCTGGACGCACTGGTGACCTCCGTGCACGGGCTCGAAGATGTGGAAGCTGCCTTGACCGCTGGAGCCAACCCCGGCGCGCTCAAGGCGATAGTCCGACCCTGACCCGGCCCGGTGAGTGGGTACGTCTGCGCCGATAACTACGTCGTCGCGCGGCCGATGTCCCCGCTCACCGAACTGCCCTCGAACAGCTCAATAGCAGCGGGACGCGATTGAATCGCGCGGATCCGCGCAACATCAAGTTTGCGGCTGCGGTCGAAGTTGACGATGCCGTTCTTCTCCTGGAAGACATCCGTCAACTGTGTATAGCAGTAGCCGAACATCTGCGGATCATTAAGGAGGACGTCGCAGAGACCCTTGAACCGAAGATAGAACTCTTCTTCCGAACGTACCCGCTCGCCGTAGCCCCAGGACCTTTCCCGGTCGGTCCCGGCTCCCTCATGCTGTCCGCTCTGATCCTGTGCTCCCTGATCCTGTGCCGCCCGTCGTGCTTCCTCCTCGTTCCACCAGATCCCGCCGAATTCGGAGACGAAATACGGCTGGCCGCTGTACGGAACAGAGAATTCTTCAGCACGCACACCGCGGTTCAGATACGGCTTCCCCGCGGTCAGTCCGCTCTGCTCGGCATGGAACTTCTCCGGGTCCTGTTCATAGGAGTGGGAATCATAGATATCGCTGTGCCGGACTCGGTGCGCGTACCCGGATGCGTCGACGACGGGCCGGGTCGGATCGGCCAGTTTGGTGGCCAGGAACATGGCCTGTGTAACGTCGTCCAGGACGGTGATCCGGTCATGCAGCACCTGATGCGTCTCGTTGAGCGGACACCATCCGATGATGGACGGATGATTGAAGTCCCGTTGCAGGGCCTCGAGCCACTGCGTGACGAAGCTGGCGGTCGGTTTCTGGTTATGACCGACGGTTCCACCGCCGGAAACTCCCCAGTCGCCGAACTCTCCCCAGACCAAGTAGCCCAGCCGGTCAGCGTGGTACAAATAGCGCTCTTCAAAGACCTTTTCATGCAGGCGGGCGCCATTGAATCCGGCCACCATCGCCAGCTCAATGTCCTTGATCAGCGCGGCGTCATTTGGCGACGTCATGAGCGATTCGGGCCAGTAGCCCTGATCCAGTACCAGCCGCTGAAAGACAGCCTTGCCGTTGATGCGGACCATTTTTCCATCGAGGGCCACCGAACGTACTGCCGCGTAGCTGCTGACGTGATCGACGACGGCGCCATTGAGGTCTACGACCAAGACCTCAAGACCGTACAGATACGGGTCCTCAACCGACCACGGCCGCAGCGCCTCCGGCGGAATACTGAGCCGCACGGATGGCGTGAGATCGAGATCGGCCCGGGTCTGTGCCGTAATTCCCACCTCCTGTTCCCCGGTCAGGACCACCTTGACCGTGTGTCCTGCCCGGTTCCGGCTCAGCGGAACTTCGACGGTGAGGCTTGACTCCGCGAGGTTAGGCGTCATACGCAGGCGTCTTACGTGCACGTCGGCAACCGCTTCCATCCACACCGTCTGCCAGATGCCCGTGGTGCGGGTGTAGTGACAGTGGGTGTTGTTGAACCAGGTGGCCTGTTTGCCCCGCGCCTGCATTTCATGGCGCGAATCGCGGGCCCGGACGACGATTAACGCCTGGGTACCGGGCTCAGCCACGCCGTGCAGGTCGGCGCTGAACGGCGTGAAGCCGCCGCGGTGCCGGACGACTTCGACGTTGTTGACCCAGACCGTTGTGTCATGGTCGACGGCGCCAAAGTGCAGGATCGCACGGTGACCGGTCCACGCCGACGGTATGGTCACCGT
>JBBSSN010000117.1:0-6650 GCA_038242035.1 Actinomycetales bacterium | reverse complement strand
GATCTGCCGTCGGGTTGGGCGGATTCCGATGGCTTGGAGGAGGGTAGTGGCTGGCCGGGCGGGGTAGGCCCGGAGAACACGAGCTTCGGCTGGGACACCAGCACCACCGACAGCACCACTGACAGCGCCACCAATGATTCCTCAGGTCCTGGTTCCGGGTCTTCATGGTGTTTTGGCTCAGAACCAGAACCAGAACCAGGGTCGGGGTCGGGGTCGGTCCCGGAACCGGGTTTATCCGGTGCCGGTGGTTTGACGCCGTTGGATCCGATGCCGTCGTGGTGTGACGGCCTGGGCAGTATCAGTGCCGGTACCCTGGCGAGGATGGTGTGTGACGCGGCGTTTGAACGAGCCGTCCTGGGCACCAACGGTGCCCTCCTGGATCTGGGGACCGCGGTCAGGCTCGCGACTCCGGCCCAGCGCCGGGCCGTGTCCGTCCGCGACGGCGGGTGCGTCCGTCCGGGCTGCAACAGGCCCGCGTCCTGGTGCGATATCCACCACGTCATCTGGTACTCCCGCGGCGGACCCACCGCAGTGTCCAACATGTGTGCTCTGTGCCCTTGCTGTCATTCTCTGGTCCACGCCGGGATCCTGGACGTCATCATGGTCAACGGGATCCCCTACCTCCGCTACGGACCCAACGCCCGCCAACGCCCGGGCCTACGCTTCTACCACCACACCACCAGCCACACCACCGGGACCGGGATAGGCACCACCGGCCTCAACACCGGGACCGGCACCGGGATAGGCACCGGGCAGGACTCAGCGGCCGCCGGCTACACCGAGAATCCCTGGATCCGCAACACCTACCACGACAACCTCAAAGACGCCCAAAACTTCGCCCGCACCATCATCACAGGCAGCGAGTGGTAGGGCTCTCCGGCTGCCCTTCCAGTGGTATGCAAGCGAACTCGGCTACGTAGACTAGGCCGTGATTTTCAACGAGGTGATCATTCGTTGAACGTTTTGAAACTCGCTGCTGAGCATGTATTTCTGGGCCTCGTCAATCGTGTTGAATGTCCTGCCCCCGGCAGGACTGCCCCCGGCAGGACTGCCCCCGGCCGTCAGCTGCAGTGCATCGCCAAACATGTAAATTCCGATGCCGGGCCCATTGACAGTGTTGTAGATCAGGCACGCGGTCCCGTTCACGCCGGCGGCGTGGTCCGTAATGCCGTAGGACGCGTGAAACGAATTTGTCCCCTGAATCAGCCGGTAAACGAAGCGGGGTGACACGGCCTGTGGATCCGTGGCAGTGGAGGGAACGTCCATTGGAATACTTGCCAGCACGGTATAGGGACGCATCTGTCCTTCGGCGCAGGCACCGCCAAGCCCCGATATCCCTGTTGCGAGGGTTGCCAGCGGTTGGCCGTCCGCGTTTTTGACGACTATGTTCATTGCGCCGGCGGCGGGTCCATCGGCTGCCTGCTGAACCGTCCAGTCCTGCGGCAGTTCAAAACTGATTCTGTGCCCGCGGTCGGTAAAAGTTTTCCAGGCGGCGGCGGTGGGCTCCACGCTCGGGGTCGCTGGGGCAGACGCCGCAGACGTGGAACCGGAGGGCGACGGCGAAGCGTCCGCCGCCGCCGACGTCGGGTCGGCCGACGACGACGACATTCCGCTCGTCGGCGCCTCCGTCACGGAGCTCCCTGGCGACGTTGATTGGGAAGGGCCCGGTACCGGAGCGGCGGCGACACAACCCGACAAGGAAGCCGCGACTAGGCCGCAGAGTAGCGAGCTTACCCACCTGACGTACCGTGACGCCGTCGTCCGTCTGTGCATGACAGGAGTCTATCGGCCCCCTTCGATACTGCGTACGGTAGTCTCCGCGGCTCGCTGGAGTGGCCGCATCGCCCAGTCCGGGGCAGACTCCGCGACGAATGACTGATGGACCCAAGGAGAACAGTGAGCACAGCCATACCAGTCGAACCCATCGCCGACGCCGCCGCTCTGCCCATATCGTCATCAGTTGTATCAGCGGAATCGTTGGTAGGTTGCCAGGCAGACCGGCGGGGTCCCCTTCTGCGGCGGCGGGTATTTCCGACCGATCTTGGTCCGGTAGCGGTCAGGTATTCACGAGCAGCAGCCGACGGCCACGGGCGGAATGTGACGGTGGACGTGTATCTGCACGGAGCCGCCGGTTCCTGGACTACCTTCGTACCGCTGCTGGCAGCATCCGCCACGCGAGTAGGAGCCGGAGCTGGCCTGGGCACCGGAACGGCACAGGACACCGGAACGGCACAGGGCGTAGCCGGGCGTCCCATGGTCTTTCTGGATCTGCCCGGTTGGGGCGAATCGGACCTCGATACTGACATCTCCGCATTGACCATTGAGACGATGGCGGACGTGGTGACCGGCATTCTGGTAACCCTTGGGTACCGGCGCTGGAATCTGATCGGCCACTCAATGGGCGGCTTCCTGGCCCTCCATATTGCTGCCATCGAACCTCGACGGACCGCTAGCGTCGCCATCATTTCCGGTACCACCTTCAGCGTGGCGCGGGCAGCCGGGAGCCCCCTCGTGGGACTGTTGAGCTCCCCCGCCTTCACCGGAATGCTGCTGGTGATGCGCGCCATGGCTGCGTGCGGAGCGGCCGGTGAATCTCTCATCCGCCGGACGGGGAGCAGCGCGGTGATGAAGGTGCTGATGGCGCCGTTTTTTGCCAATCCGAGCAGCATCGATGCCAGGGTCATTAGGGAGCTGGGGCAGGATGCACGTCCGGCTTCTTTCGCAGCGGCCGCCCGTGCTGCTGCGGGATACGACTTTAACCGGTGGCGATCGATTACTGCCCCGGTGCTGGCGACGCGCGGAGACCGGGATGTCTTCACGCCGCCGTCGGACCTTGCCCGGCTAGCCGAACTTGTGCCGCACGCTGAGCTGTTTACCATTGCCGACTGCGGCCACTTCGCCCCTATCGAGCATCC
Source organism: Actinomycetales bacterium (assembly GCA_038242035.1). GTDB lineage: Bacteria > Actinomycetota > Actinomycetes > Actinomycetales > Micrococcaceae > Arthrobacter_M. Next base: position 3,735 of record JBBSSN010000117.1, on the reverse strand, counting down.
GGACCTCGTGGACGGGATGTTGGCACGGCTGGCCGGCGTTCCGCAGCTGAATATGCTGCGGAACGGTCTGGTAAACACGGCATGAACGTTCGTTTCAGATAAATCAAAACTATGGACAGAACGTTCTTGGCCGCATAGCTTTATCTCGTGACCGAAATCTCCTCTCTTGAACTCGCAGCCGCATCTGACCTTCCCTTGCTTCTTTTGGACTTTGACGGCACCGTTTGTCTCGGTGACGGACCGGTCGTAGCCTACGCCGAGGCCGCGGCAGAACGGATGCCTGCCGCGGCCCGCGCCGGACTCATCTACGGTCTGGACCGGTTCCTGGCGAATCATCCCGACAGCCCGGACCATAAAGACGGCTATGCAGCCGTCGCGACACTGACAGCGGGTTATTTGAACACCGAAGAGCTCAACTCGGCCTACGCCCAAAGCCGGGAACGCATTGCTGCCGGCGGCGTCGAGATCAGCGCCGCGCCGGGACTGCGCGAATTTCTTGCCGGGCTGGCCGGCAAAGCCTTCCGGGTCCTGTTGACCAATGCTCCCCGAACCGGAATAACCGAAAGCCTGGCCGTGCTGGGCTTGACCGATGTCCTGGACGGCATTGTTGCCGAGGCGGCTAAACCGGCCGGCTTTCACCGGCTGCTTCCACGGCTGCTGAAGAACCGGCCAGCAGAAGAAATTCTCAGCGTCGGTGATGTGTGGGTCAACGACATCGATCTGCCGGGGCACTTGGGATGCGCCACGGCCTTCATCGACCGCTTCAATCACCGCACGGGGCCGGCCAACCTGCACGCGCCCAGCTTTGACCAGTTGTATCCGGGGATTGCCGAGTGGGCCCAAAACCCACGGACCTTCCAGCAAAATAATCCCGCCACCCCTGTCACCGCAACCACGAATGTAGAGGCAACCCTGTGATGTCGAGCAAAACCGTGATGTCAAGCAAAACCGGGATTTCTGCCAGCAGCCTGAATTCATCCCGTCCCAAGCTGGCCGGCTGGGCCGCCGTCGCGATTGCCGGTGTTCTGGCCCTGTCCTCCTGCGGCGTCAGCCAGGATGCTCCTGCCGGGGGCACCTCCGGCGCTGCGGCCTCCGGCCCCTGTGCTGGTACGAGCGACAACGCAGCCGCGGCGCCCAAAGAGCTGACCTTGGCGCTGGTTCCTTCCGGTGACGCCAAGAAATTGGTGGATACCGTGAAGCCTCTCGAGGCCGCTCTGACCGACCGGCTGGGGATTCCGGTGCACGGCGTCATCACCGCCGACTACCAGGCCGCTGTCGAGGCCATCGGCTCAAATCAGGCCCAGATCGGTATGCTGCCCTCGCTCCAAATGAGCCAGGCCTGCGACAAGTATGGAGCCAAGCCGGTCCTGCAGACGCTGCGCAAGGGCAAATCCAGCTATGCCGCCCAAATGTTCACGAACAACCCCTCCAAGTACTGCACGGATGCACCCGCGCTGGGACCCAACGGCATGCTGTACTGCAACGGCACCGGCTCCGGTGACGGCCCTGCCGGGCTGGATTCAATTGCAAAGGTCAAGGGCGCGCAGGTTGCCATGCTTTCCCCTGCGTCCCCTGCCGGCTACATCTTCCCCATCGCCGCGCTAAAGGCCAAGGGCGTTGCTGTGGAAGACATCTCCCCCATCAAGGTGACCGCGAACGACGCATCGGTTCTGGCCGTCTACAAGGGTGACGCGGAGGTGGGCTTTAGCTATTGGGATGCCCGCGAGGTGGTCAAGAAAGACAACCCGGATGTGGGCAGCAAAGTGGTCGTTTTTGCGCTGACCGACGAGGTTCCCAACGACGGAATGTCCGTCTCCGGCAAGCTGAGCGCGGACTGGCAGAAGAAAATCAGCGACGCCATGCTGGACTATGCCAAAACGCCCGAAGGCGTGAAGGCGCTGACAGCTATCTACCAGATCACCGGTATGAAGGTGGCCGATGTTGCCAGCCTGAAGAAGACCCAGGACGCGGCGCATTCCATTGGATTGGGCTGATCTCCGTGGCCGCCATTCGCCGCCTGAGCGCGGGGTCTTCCAGCGCTGCCGACATTCGCTTCAGCGGCGTCTCGGTCCGGTACCCGAACGGATTCACCGGCTTGACGGACGTCAGCCTGTCCATTCCCGCCGGCCAGATGGTCGGGATTATCGGACTCTCCGGCGCGGGGAAATCCACCCTGGTGCGCACTATCAACGGTCTGGTTCCGATCAGCAGCGGGGACATCACCGTCGGCGATTACACGCTGGCACCGGGCCGTAGGCAGCTGCGGGGACGGGCGCTGCGGGATCTGCGCTCCGACGTGGGAATGGTCTTCCAGAGCTTTAATCTGGCCAAACGCACCACGGTGATCAACAACGTCCTGATGGGCCGCCTGCACCACACCCCGGCGTGGCGGTCGCTGCTGGCCGCGTGGGAAAAGGACGACGTTGAACTGGCGATGCAGGCGCTGGAACGGGTGGAAATCGTCTCGAAAGCGTATGAAAAGGCCTCCAGCCTCTCCGGTGGCCAGCAGCAACGTGTGGCAATCGCCCGCACCCTTGCGCAACAGCCCAAAGTGATCCTGGCGGACGAGCCCGTTGCTTCCCTGGACCCACCCACCTCACACGTTGTGATGCGGGATCTGCAGCGTATTAACGCCGAGCTGGGCATCACCGTAGTGGTGAACCTGCACTTCCTGGATCTGGCCCGGCGCTATTGCGACAGGCTGATCGGGCTGCGATCCGGCGAGGTGGTCTTCGACGGCTCGGGTGCCGAAGCGGACGAGAAGGTTTTCGAAAACATCTACGGCCGGTCCCTCACCGCCGAGGACGTCCTCGAAGCGAAGGCGGAGCTGTGAGCACAGCCGGTGTTGGCACCGGGCCCAATGGTTCCGGTACGCCCCGGAACGCTCTTGACGAGCCCCGGAGAGCTCCCACCGGACGCCCGGCCAAGCCCAAAAGCGCCGGCACCATCGTCGTCGTCGTACTGATACTGCTCGCGATCACGCTCTGGGCGGGGCTGGGGATCAAGGTTGATCTGGCAGCGATCGCGCGGAACTGGTCCAACGCCGTCGCCAATATCATCCAATTAACCCAACCGGACTACGGCTTCATCCCGAAGACCTTCCCGGCACTGTTGGAAACGCTGCAGATGGCGGTGATCGCCACGGCCATCGGTGCCGCGGTGTCGCTGCCGCTGGCTTTCCTGGCCTCCCGTGCCACGAACCCGCACACGCCGCTGCTGCGCGGCGTGCGGTTCGTGATGAACCTGGTCCGCTCCGTGCCGGACATCCTGTACGCCGCCATTCTGGTGGCCGTGGTCGGTGTGGGCGCGCTGTCCGGGATAATGGCGCTGGTGATGTTCAACATTGGCATCATCGTCAAGCTGGTCTCGGAGGCGCTCGACGGCGAGGATGCCGGGGCGCAGGAGGCAGCGCTGGCTGCCGGGGCCAGCTGGTTCAAGGCGGACCGGGCCGCGATGCTCCCCCAGATTCTGCCGACTTTTGCGTCCCAGACTCTGTATACCTTTGAGATCAATATCCGCGCTTCCACCGTGATCGGACTGGTCGGTGCCGGTGGGTTGGGCGTGTTGATTGATAATGTGCGCAATTTTTTCCGTTATCACGAGCTGTCCATGATTATCTTCGAAATCCTGATCATGGTGGTGGTGCTGGAGATGTTCTCCGCCTGGCTGCGCAAAAGGTTGGTGTGAGGTGCCGGTCATGAAAGTGACTCCTCTCCCGGGCGCCGACGCTGCCCG
>JBBSSN010000116.1:0-6663 GCA_038242035.1 Actinomycetales bacterium | reverse complement strand
GTCTACAGCGCGACCGACAGCGGCGACTGCAATTTCGGTGAGGTCTTCGCGACCGATGGCCGAATCGACGCGCTTGGACTGACCGTGCTCAAAGACGATCAGAAGTTTTTCCCGGCCTACAATGTGGCTCCGGTGTTTTTCACCAAGACGCTGAAGGAGTATCCGCAACTGGCGGATGTCTTCGCGCAGATTGCTCCTGACCTGACGGATGAGACTCTACGCGGGCTGAACTTAAAGGTGGATGTGGAAGGGCAGGAGCCTGCCGACGTCGCGTTTGACTGGATGAAAGAGAAGGGATTCATTACCGATCCGAAGTAGTGGTCGAATCCGCCTTTCCCTGGGCCGCCGTTGTCATCGACAGGGTCGTGGACCTCGGCAGCTGACATAGGATGCTCACGGATAACTAAAGGAAGCAGGACCGCAATGATCTTCATTGTCGTTAAATTCAAGGTCAAGCCCGATTGGACGGAGCGCTGGCTGGATCTGACCCGCGGATTCACCGAGACCACGCGGCAGGAACCAGGCAATCTGTGGTTTGACTGGTCACGCAGCGTAGATAACCCCAACGAATTCATTCTGGTCGAGGCCTTCCACGACGACGCCGCCGGAGAGCACGTCAACAGCGCCCACTTCCAGCGGGCCATGAAGGACATGCCCCAGGCCCTGGCGGAAACGCCGCGGATTATCAGCGAAAAGATCGGCGCCGAGGGCTGGGGCCGGATGGGCGAGCTTACTGTCCAATAGCGGCACCCGTTGCGACCGCCAAGGGGGATCTGCGTCTACTCCAGCAGCCCACGGATATCGTCGGCGGTCAGCGCCGAACTGAACATGGCGTCGTCGTCCATCACCGCGTCGAACAGCCGCGCCTTCCGCTCCTTGAGGGCCATCACCTTCTCCTCAATGGTCCCTTTGGCGATCATTCGGTAGACCATCACATTCCGGGTCTGGCCGATCCGGTGCGTCCGGTCCACGGCCTGATTCTCCGTCGCGGGGTTCCACCAGGGATCGAGCAGGAAGACGTAATCCGCCTCGGTCAGATTCAGGCCGAAGCCACCGGCTTTGAGGCTGATGAGGAACACCGGGGCGGCGCCGTCCTTGAATCCGCTGATGACCTCCGCCCGCCGTCGCGTGGAGCCGTCCAGATAACAGTAGGGGACGCCCATCTCGTCCAGCCGCTGGGCCGCCTTCTTTAAAAACGAGGTGAACTGGCTGAAGATCAGTGCCCGGTGACCTTCGGCGAGGACATCCTCCAACTGTTCGTAGAGGGCCTCGAGTTTGGCGGACGGCACCGACGCGTACTTCGGGTCCACCAGGGATGCGTCAAGACTGAGCATGCGCAGCAGAGTGAGGGAGCGGAAAACGATGAAGCGGTTCTTATCCATGTCGTCGATCAGACCCAGCAATTTCTGCCGTTCGCGCTGCAGGAAGGTCTCGTAGATCTTTTTATGCTTCGGGCCCAGCTCCACCTCGAGCACCTGCTCTTGTTTCGCCGGCAGGTCCTTCGCCACCGCGTCTTTAGTCCGTCTCATCATCAGCGGCCGGATCCGGCGGCGCAGCTGAGCCAGCAGGGCTGCATCCTCGCCGCGTTCAATCGGCCGCTGGTACGTTTCGGTGAACTTACGCGGTGAAGGAAACAGACCCGGGGCGACAATGGCGAAGAGCGACCATAACTCCATCAGGTTGTTTTCCATCGGCGTGCCTGTGATCGCCAGCTTAAACGGCACCTTGAGGTCCTTGGCGCAGAGGTGGACTTTCGCCGTCCGGTTCTTCACGAACTGCGCCTCATCGAGAATCAGTCCTGCCCATTTCTGCCCCTGGTACGCCTCGAAATCCAGCCGGAACAGGGCATAGGACGTGATGACGACGTCGGTCCCCGCAGTCGTGCGGGCCAGCGGCACGCCGCTTTTCCCTTGCGTATCGGTAATCCCGGCGGTCTTCAGGCCCGGCGCGAACCGCGCGGCTTCCAAGAGCCAGTTGGGCACGACGGAGGTGGGTGCAACGACGAGGAACGGCAACTGCGCGTCCGGCTGCGCGGAGACCGGGCCGGACGGCGTTTGTCCGGCGGACTCCTTCGCATGGACTATCAGTGCCAGAGCCTGCAGCGTCTTCCCAAGACCCATGTCATCGGCGAGGATACCGCCCAGCTGGTGCTGCCAGAGGAAAGCCAGCCAATTGAATCCCTCCAGCTGGTAGGGACGCAAGGTGGCCCGCAGACCGCGAGGCAGCGGCGTCGGTTCCACGGCGTCCAGTTCCAGGAGCCCGGTGACAGCGGTCCGCCAGCTCTGCGCCTGTTCCGTGTCCTCGGCCAGGTCCTCGAAGTCGGACCACAGCCCGGCCTGGTATCGGCTGATCCGCAGGCCGGTTTCCCATTCCTGCAGGGCGCGGGCCTCCTCGATGAGTTGGTGTAACCGGGCAAATATGGGCTGGTCCAGCGACAGATATGAATTGTCCACCAGAAGCAGTTTGGTTTTCCCCTTTGCCAGGGCCCGGAAAATATTGTCAAAGGGAATTTTCCGGCCCCCCATTGTGACCATGACGCCGAGATCGAACCAGTCCCGCTGATCCGTCTCAACCGTACTGATGGTCAGTTCCGGCGGATCGGTCAGTTCGCGGTAGTCGGGCCGATCGCCGAGCACGTCCACCCGGACGCCGTCGAGCTTTTCAATTTTTGGCAGCGAACGCTCGCTGAATTCTGCGGCGTCGATGCCCTTCAGCATGGCGTCAACCTGGAGTGGGGTGGGACGCAGGGCCGCTGTGGCCAGCTCCAACAGAACGGCCTCGGCCTCCGCCTCCCGGTAGTCTGCGGCCTGCGGTGCCGCGTGGAGAGGAATCCGGAGGGAGCCACGCGACTGCGGATACTCCCAGTCCCAGTGCAGCAACAACGTGTGCTCCGGCTCGTAGGCAGCCGTCAACACCAACACGGGCGGTTGAATTTGGGGGAATTGGACGGAATTGTCTGCACTGCGCACGCTGACCGTCTGGCGCAGCCGGGGGTAGAATTCCGTCATGAACTCGTCAACGTCCGGTGCCGGGATGACGACGGCGGCACTCTGGCGCAGCAGGCTGCTCTGCTCGGGTGTCAACGCCGCGGAAACGGGGGCCAAGGTAATGGTTGCGGGTGAAATTCTATAGGCATAGACTCCGTGGCTGCCAATGGTTCCTGCGTCCAGCGGCGGATACGGCTGCTCATCGATCAGCAGAACTGCTGCAAGCCGCAGCGAAGAATCTCCTTCCCCGGTTGCGTCCAGGCTCACCGCGGCATGTTTGCCAATGCTGATGACTGCATCCTTCTTGGTGCCCACGAGGGCAATGCCCAAGCGGGCGGCATCGTCGAATAGATTCCATAACAGCGGACTGCTGAAGTCATCCAGATAGAGCCAATCATTGTCCTGGCCGAAATAGACTTGGCCGTTCGCCCGGTGCAGCGGGGCGAACTGGCAGAACCAGCGGTGCTGTTCCGGGTCGAGATTGAGCCTGTTCACCTGGTAACTGACCGTATTCCAGGTCAGGCTGCCCTTGACCCAATTGCCTTTGCTGTTGAGGGTGACCGGCCGGACCCCGAGACGATAGGGCCCGGTGGCCGGGCCGGATATTCCGGCCGCGGAGGCGGCAGCGGAACCGGGAAGGGACCAACGGGCCCGGCGCGCCGGGGCGGCGGGGCGCAGCTCGAACTGCAGCCCCATCGCCGTGACGATGCGCTGCGCGCCGGGGACGCCAGAGCCGGGCCGTCCGTGCGTGTCCTGGCCCGGCTTCGATGCCGGCCCGACCAACGCACTGAGGCTGGATTTCCAGCCGGATAGCGATTTGCGCTCCGCAGGCATTGCGGTCGACGCGTCCTCTTCGGGAGCACTGCGGGCCATTGCCATCTCCCGTTGCAGGCGCGCGGCATTGCTGCTGAGCAGAGTAGCGGCGACATGTTTGCAGTCGAAGGCCACGGGACAGCTGCACGAGCTGCTTACCGGAATGAGCCGCCCGCTGCCTTGAGCGATCAGATCGATTCGGCAGTGATATGGCGCAGCGGTGCCGCCTTGCACCGTTCCGGTCAGCAGCCCTTTCGTGGGGTCCCAGCCGATCCTGTGTACCGATCCGTTTCGCGCGTAAGGGCGGGCGCGGTCCAATGCCGGTTCACCCACCAGCCGGATAATGTCCGCAATGTCCACCACGGGCGGCAGAATGACCTCCAGCTCCACGGGACTAGGCACCTCTTAATGCTCTCACGTGGCAGCCTCGGGACTGCCGGTGGCCCCGGTTCCATCCCCGCCCAACGCCCCGCGCTCGCAGAGGGCAATGAATCCGCCAAGTTGTGCCAGTCCCTCCGGACGGGCAGGAAGATAGTTGGTCAGTTCGGGGGACCGGACAATAACGGCACGCCACTGGCCACGGGAGAGGGCTACATTGATGCGGTTTCGGGAAAGCAGGAATTCGATGCCGCGCGGAATGTCTGCGGCCCCGGAGGCAGCCATCGAAACTATCACCACGGGAGCCTCCTGTCCCTGGAATTTGTCCACCGTGCCCACTCGTACCTGTCCCAGGCCGGCCCTGCCGAGTTCCCGCGCGATGAGCTGGACCTGGGCGTTGTAGGCGGCGACAACCAGAATGTCTCCCTGTCCCAGCGGCCGCCGCGCGTCGGAATGCTTCGGATCCAGCCAGGCAAGACCGAGATGGGCCCGTGTCTGCCGGACCACCTCGGCCGCTTCTTCCACTGATGACGTGGAGTTGCCGCTGTGCCGGACAAGAACGCAGGCGACACCCGCGGGAACGCCCGTAAGGTGACGCAGTGATGCTGACGGCGCAGACCGGAGCCGGCCATCGTAGGAAAAATCGGAGACTGCCGCGCACAGGTCGGGGTGCATCCGCCACGATGTGGACAGGAAGTAGCCCAGTTCCGCCGGCAGTGTGTGCACGCCGCGCGATAGCCAGCCGAGCGCGGATTCGTCCACCGGTTCCGGATGCTTGCCCTGCGTTACCTGCGGCAGCTGCTGGGGATCGCCCAGCAACAGTAGCCGCGGGGCCACCCGGGAAACGGCCATGGTGTTGGCCAGCGAAAATTGTCCGGCTTCATCGATCACCAGCAGGTCCAGCGAATCCGCCGCGACTTTCGACCCCGTCATGGTCCAGGCAGTCCCGCCCACCAGGCACCCACCCGGACCGGCGAGCAGACGGGCGACGGCGTCGTCGGACCTTCCGGTCCAAGGCACCTCGGTACTCGTTCCACTAGCCTTTTTGGCTACTCGGTCGGCGGGCACGCCGGCCTTGCCGACCGCCGCACGGAGCATGTTTTCCACGACCGCATGGGACTGCGCGACAACGCCGACCTTCCAGCCGCGGGCCACCAGGTTGGCAATGACATGGGAACCGACATGGGTCTTGCCCGTACCGGGAGGGCCCTGGACGGCCAGGTAGGAGCGATCCAGATCCGCAACACCGGCCGTAATGGCGTCCGCATAAGCCTCAGGACCATCCCCGACCGCAGGCAGCTGCGCCAGGGTTTTCAAACGGGGTGGACGGCGCTGCAATAGATCCAGGGCCGGGTCTTCCGGAAGCAAGACTAAGGATGCGCCGACAGCAGCCGCGCCGACCTTGGCGGCGAGTGCGGCGAGGGCGTTCTTCTGCCCGTCGGTGCCGATCGGGCGCTCCGGTGTTAGGGCAAAAGGCAACTGCTGGTGCCCGTCCGCGCCGTTGTGCAGTCTCTCCCGCACCAGCAGCACATCTTCCTCTGCCTCCCGGGTTACCTCCAGCACTTGCGTAGCAAACCAGCCCGCCCGCGCATTCGTCCCGTCATCAACCTGCTGGAGAGCGTCTGGAAACGGGGGTTCATACATGCGGAAGAAGGTTTTGCCGGGAGCGTAAAGCGACCCATCGGCCAAATGCCCGGTCAGCCGGAGGGTCCGGACGGCGTTGCTCCGCGGGGTTGGTTTGCCCCAATCCTCGATGACCTCGGCCCGGTCCACGGTGAACACATCCCGGTGCTGCTCCCAGGTGGCCAGCGGTCCGTTGAGGCGATCAAAGTGTCCCCACCAGAATTGCTTCTCTTCCCTCCGGTGGTACCCCACGGCCGCCGCCACCATCGCGACGGCCTGATCCTGCGGAGTAAGCGGCTCACCGTCAGGCAGGCCGGCGAGGTAACCAAGAAGGTTGGCTTCCTCGGCTAACGGCTCATACGGGGACCTGGCTGAAACCACTGGGTCGCCGTCTCCGTCGCCGTCACCCAAGGCCGCCAGCGTGCCGGTCGGTGGGATTCCCCGTGCGGCCGCCACACTCAGCAGCCAGTCCCGCAGCCGCAGGGTGGACAGGCAGTCGTACTCGTTATAGTCACGGATTCCGGCAAGGATCCGGGCTGCAAGGGCCGCATGGGCCGCATCCCCGGCGTCTGTCGCATCCCCGGCGTCTCTGGCGTCGCAATACTCCGAGTAGGCAACCACCGATGCGCCAGCATCGGTGACATCTCCGCTGCGCAGGTTGGTCCCCATATAAAGGGGCTCGAGTTTCTTGATGCTGTAGGAATCTGCGGATATCCGCAGACTGTGCCGAACCGTCTCATAGAGGTCCACCAGGACCCCTTCGCGCAGGAGCGCATCGACGGCGTCCTCACCCGCAAGGTGCGTCAGGGATAGATTGCGCAATGCTGTCTTTTCATACGGTGCATAGTGGTAAATCCGCATG
>JBBSSN010000115.1:0-6666 GCA_038242035.1 Actinomycetales bacterium | reverse complement strand
CCCGGAATGTCGTTGAGCATGCGGTATGCGAGGTCGCGCTGCTCCTTGAGCCGGCCGCCGGGAAGAATCAGATCCGTAATGCTCTGATGTCCGCCCAACGCGGTCTGGATGGCATGCTGGCCGGGCACATTGGCGCACATGCGCATATTCGCCAGCAGATTGATGCCCTCCAAGTAGTCCGCGGCCATCGATTTAGGCCCGGAGATCGCCAGCCAGCCCGAACGGTAGCCGCAGATGCGATAGGCCTTGGACAGACCGCTGAACGTCATGCACAGTACGTCCTCGCCGGTGATCGTTGCGGTGTTAATGTGCACGGCTGTGTCGTAAAGGATCTTCTCGTAGATCTCATCGGAGAAGACCACCAGGCCGTGTTTACGGGCCAGATCCACCATGCCGGAGAGGATGTGCCGCGGGTAGACCGAACCCGTCGGGTTGTTTGGATTGATGATGACAATCCCTTTGGTGCGGGGGGTGATCTTGGCTTCCAGATCGGCCAGATCGGGCCACCAGGCGGCGTCTTCATCGCACAGGTAATGCACGGGGCGCCCGCCCGCCAGGCTCACTGAGGCTGTCCACAGGGGGTAATCCGGAGTCGGCACCAGCACTTCATCGCCATTGTTGAGCAGCGCCATGAGTGAAAGCGTGATGAGTTCGCTGACGCCGTTGCCGAGGTAGACGTCGTCGACATCGATGTTACTGATGCCTCGCGTCTGGTAGTACTGCACGACGGCGGTACGCGCCGAAAAGATGCCGCGCGAGTCACTGTAGCCCTGGGCATGCGGCAGGTGCCGGATCATATCGACCAAAATGGCGTCCGGTGCCTCAAATCCGAATGGAGCCGGATTCCCGATGTTCAGCTTGAGGATCCGGTGACCCTCGGCTTCCATTTTCTGCGCGTGTTCCAGGACAGGCCCGCGGATGTCGTAAAGGACGTTGTGGAGTTTGCTGGATTGCCTGAATTCTGCCATCTACCAAATATTGCATATCCGCCACTGTGCAGGCGCCGTCGTCACGCGCGCCGCAGACGCCAATACAGGAAAAGCGGCCCCTGCACCCGGCTTTCGGATAACCGAAGGGGCCGGGCGCAGGGACCACTGATCGGGTCTGCGCTGTTTACGGGTCTGGGCTGTTTACCGGGTCTGGGCTACTTCGTGATGCCTTTATCCTTGAGCCAGGTTGCAGCGGCCGCCTTGGGATCCATCTTTTGCTCGCCGCTGACCATGCGGTTCAGCGAAATCAGGTCATCGGTGGTAAGCAGGCTGGAGACCTTGTTCAGGGCCGCCTTGGCCGTGTCGCTGACCTTGTCCGTCTTCACCAGCGGAATGACCTGCTGCGCCGCCCAATTGCCCTTCGTGTCCTCAAGCACCACCAGATCCTGATCGGCAATGTCAGGGGTGGTAGTGAAGATGTCAGCGAACTGCACGTCATCACTGGTCAAGGCCTTGACCGTCACGGGCCCACTGGGGAGCTTCTTGAAATCCGCCGGGACACAGTTGTATTTAGATTTCAGTCCGGCCAGTCCATTGGACCGCTCGGCGAACTCAGGGGGCGCGCCAAGGGTGAGTTTGTCGCAGACCTTGGCGAGATCTTCGATCGTCTTGAGGTTGTATTTCTGCGCCGTCACCTTGGTCACCACCATGGCGTCCTTATCCTCGGCCTTGGCCGGGTCCAACACGCTCAGACCGGGGTCCAGCTTGGATTTCAGTGCCTTGACGATGCTGGCGGCATCCGTTGCCGTGTTGCTCGGATCGACTTTGGCCAGAAGGTTGCCGGTGTAGTCCGGAATGATATCTATCGATCCGTCCAGGAGAGCCGGGTAGTAGATTTCGCGGGAACCGATATTGAGCTTGGTGGTGGCCGTGACTCCCGCAGCATTCAACGCGCCGGCATAGATCTCGGCAATGGTGGCGTTTTCCGGGAAGTCAGCGCTGCCGACGATCACCGATCCACCGGATGCCGCTGCGGCGGTGGTGGTCGGCTCCTTGAGCGGATTTCCGCCGCCGCCACCGCACGCGCTTAGGGTCAGGGTCAGCGATATCCCCGCTGCGAGGCCAAAAACGGCACGGCGTGCAATCATCCGGCGCTGAATGTGCGTCATGAATTTCCTCCTTGTACGCCGGCTGTGATGGTTTCACGGCCAGTCGGTGAATCGCCCCTTTGACGTCGGGGGGCTTTGAGACCGGGTGATACGGCCAGGCGTTGGATGCCTCCCAGCACAATATCAAGACAAATGGCCAGTGCGGCGATCACTACGGCGCCGCCCAGGACGCGGCCATAATCGCTGACAGATAATCCGTCGATAAGGAATCTCCCCAAGCCGCCCAGATTAATGTACGCCACCACCGCGACGGTCGCCACCACCTGCAGGACACCGGCGCGGAAGCCGCCCAGGATGACCGGCAGGCCGTTGGGGACCTCCACCCGGAACAGGATCTGCGGCTCGGTCATCCCCATGCTGCGTGCAGCGTCGACCGTGTCCCTACTGACCGCGGAGATTCCTGCGTACGTCCCCGCCAGAATCGGCGGGACAGCCAGCAACACCAACGCCCAGATGGGCGGCATCAGTCCCAGCCCGGCGAGCAGCACAAAAAGGGTCAGCATGCCCAGAGTGGGCAAGGCGCGCAGAACGCCGGCAAGCGAAATAACGACGACGCGTCCCCGGCCGGTGTGCCCGACATACAGCCCGATGGGCACAGCAATGGCGACGGCGATGACAAGTGTCAGGGCGGTGTAGCCCAGGTGCTCCAGCGCCCGCAACGGAATCCCCTCAGGTCCCTGCCAATGCATCGGGTTCATCAGCCACTCGTAGCCCTGAACCAGCGGGTTATCCGAAGTGTACGTCTCCACCAGCGCCGGCGCCCTCATGCGCCTACCACCGCACGCTCATCGTCGGCTCTGCTCACAGCTGACCCCTTTGAGGGTTCTCCGGCGGTCCGCAGCCACGGCGTCAGCAGCCGCTGGGCCAGCACCAGAAAAGCATCCATCAGCAGTGCTAATAACAAAGTGCCGATAATTCCGATCACGATCTCCGTCACGAAGTCGCGCTTCAGACCATCGGTGAAGAGCGAGCCGAGACTTCCGATCCCGAGCAGCGCGCCAACGCTCACCAGGGAAATGTTACTGACAGACACCACCCGCAGCCCCGCGAAAAGGACGGGCACGGACAGCGGCAGGTCCACGGTCAGGAACCGCATAAACGGCTTATACCCCATGGCCACCGCCGCCTGCCGGATACCGTCGTCAACTGAGTCGAGTGCATCCAACGTCGATCGCAGCAGCAGCGCCACGGCGTAAATCACCAGTGCCACCATGACGTTTGCCATGTCCAGGATCCGGGTGCCCAAAATGACCGGCAAAATCACAAACAGCGCCAACGACGGAACGGTGTACAGGATGGAACCGGCGGAGAGCAGGAGGCCCCGAAGCGTCTTATTCATCCGTGCCAACTGCGCCAGCGGTACGGCAATCAGCACGCTGATCAGCAACGGAACCACTGACTGATACAGGTGCAGGCCTGCCAGCGACAGCACCTCACTGAAGTTGGCCACCAGCCAGGTCATCAGATTCCGCCTTCGCGCTGCCGCCGCGCGTTTTCGATCGCGGCCAGCACTTCAGGTGCCTTAACCACGCCGGTGACAGTGCCGGCGTCGTCAACGGCGACGCCAAGCCCGGCCGGTGAGGAAAGCACGGCATCCAGCGCACGGCGCAGCGTCTCCCCCTCGTGAAACAGGGAACCACCGGGTAACAGGGCGCTCCCGCCTGCCGGGGAGATCCAGCCGAGGGGGCGATGCGCATCGTCAACCGCAAGGACCCACTCGCCGGCGGCGTCCGAAGGTGAACGCCGCTGCTGCGCAGACCGCTGCCCCAGTTCGGCCTCGGTAGCGGTGCGCACCGGATGAATCTGCACGGAATCCGCCGTGGAGAAAGCCAAGTGCCTAAATCCCCTGTCCCGGCCAACAAAATTCGCCACGAAGTCGTCCACCGGAGCACGCAGAATCTCCTCCGCGGCAGCATACTGCGCCAGCCGGCCGCCGGTGGCAAAAACCGCCACCTTGTCCCCCAGCACCGTGGCCTCGTCGATATCATGCGTGACAAAAACGATTGTCTTCGCCAGGTCGCGCTGCAGCCTGAGCAGTTCCTGCTGCAGCTCCGCCCTGACCACCGGATCCACGGCGCTAAACGGCTCGTCCATCAGCAGTACCGGCGGGTCCGCTGCCAGCGCCCGGGCCACGCCAACGCGCTGCTGCTGGCCACCGGACAGCTGGCTGGGGTAGCGCTTGCCCATCCCGGCTGAGAGGCCGACGACGTCAAGGAGCTCCTCTGCTCTGTGCCGCGCCTGCGTGCGCGGCACCTTGTTGAGCCGTAGCACGGTTGCCACGTTGTCCGTCACGGTGCGGTGCGGGAGCAGGCCCGCGGACTGCATGACGTAGCCCATAGACCGGCGCAGCGAAGCGGCGGGAATGGCGGAAACGTCCTTGCCGTCGACAGTGATGGTGCCACTGGTGGGCTCCACCATCCTGTTGATCATCCGCAGCGAGGTTGTTTTACCGCAGCCGGACGGACCAACGAAGACGGTGATAGCACCCTTGTCGATGGTCATCGACAGGTCTTCCACCGCCGGCTGGTTGTCCAGATAGCGCTTGGTTATTGAGTTGAATTCGATCATGGGCTTTGCGCCGGAGCCGGCGGCTGGGGCGGCGTATGCCGCATCGAGCTGCGGCATAACGGCCCCGGAATCGGGCACGGAGATCCGGGCGTCTGATACTGCCATCGTGGGGTTCCTCACTGTTGGCGGCCATCGCGGTCAGGACTTGTTCCCGGTGCCTGATGATCATAAGCAGAGTGATTTTCCACTGTAAACCCTAGTCCGGGGCTTTCCGCACACATTTGCGCCCGTCCCGCTCATCCAGCCGGGACGTCCGGCCCCCAAGGAACGCCACGAGGGCCGGACGTGCCGGCTGGACGGGTTATTTCGCCGAGCGGGCTGCAGGCTGGCGGATGAGCTTCTTATTGACGAACTCGTTCATACCGAACTTGGCCAGCTCGCGTCCCACGCCGGAGCGCTTTACTCCGCCGAAGGGCAGGTCAGCCTGGGTTCCGGTCACCGAATTGATCCAGACCATACCCGTTTCCAGCCTCGCAGCGACGTCTTTGGCCTTCTGCGTGCTGGCGCTGAAGACCGACCCGCCCAGTCCGAAGGGCGACGCATTGGCCAGATCCACGGCCTCCTCGGCGCTGGAGACCTTGTAGATCACCGCAGCCGGTCCGAACAATTCCTCGGAATAGGCGCGCATGTCCTCGGTGACGCCCGTGAGCACCGTCGGGGCAAAATACGAGCCCGGCCCGTCCACCCTGCCGCCGCCGGTGTGCACCGTAGCGCCCTTGGCAACGGCGTCGTCGATCTGCTCGGCCAGGCCGTCCGCAGCACTTTGCGAGGACAGCGGGCCCAGCCTCGTCGCCGGATCCGAAGGATCGCCGGGCTGCAGCGCGGCAGCGCGTTCGGTGAACTTTTCCACGAACTCCTGGTAGTAGTCCGCCAGCACAATAAAGCGCTTGGACGCAGTGCAAGCCTGGCCGGCATTGCCCATCCGGCCGGCCACCGCCGCCTTGACGGTGGCGTCCATGTCATCGCTGTCCAGCACAATGAACGGATCGGAGCCGCCCAGTTCCAACACGTAGCGTTTCAGATTGCGGCCGGCAATCTCGCCGATGGCTGAGCCTGCCCGTTCGCTGCCCGTCAGGGAGACACCCTGGATGCGAGGGTCCGCAATCATGTCAGCAATCTGTTCCTTGCTGGCAAAAATGTTGATGTAGGCATCCGCCGGCAGCCCTGCGTCCTGGAAAATCCGCTCGATCGCCTGCGCGGACTGCGGGCAATTCTCGGCATGCTTGAGCAACACCGTGTTCCCCAGCATCAGGTTCGGCGCGGCAAACCGCGCCACCTGGTAATACGGGTAGTTCCACGGCATGATCCCCACCAGCGAACCGATCGGTTCGGTGCGCACCACTGCTTCCCCGCCGCCCATGGCGTCCAGGTGCTCGTCCTGCATGAAGCGGGGACCCTCGGTGGCATAATAGCTGTAGATGCTCGCCACCAGATCCACCTCGCCCTGCGCTTCACGGACGGGTTTACCCATTTCCAGGGTAATGATCGCCGCGAGCTCTTCCTTGCGTTCGGAGTACAGTGCGGCCACCTGGGCGAGGATCCGGCTCCGCTCGGCCACGTCCGTAGTCCGCCAGGACCCGAACGCCGCATGCGAGCGCTGCATCGCATTTTGGATGTCCGCATCCGTCGCGGACGGAAATTCCTGCACGGTTTCGCCGGTGGCCGGGTTGACGCTCTTGTATGAAGTCATAGCTCTACCGTATCCACACGACCGCATGTCCCGCCACCATCCCGGTAAAGGGACAGCACGAAAGGGCCGGCGCGAAAGGGACGGCACGGTAGGGACGGCAGGGTAGGGACGGCAGGGTAGGGACGGCAGGGTGAGCTTCCTAGGGGAGCTCCTGCACGTGCTGCTCCCACGCACCGAGTTCAGGCCGGTCCCGCAGCTCCAGCGTGCTGCCGGGGCGTTCCAGTTCCAGCACGGTAATACGGTTTTTCCCGGAACGCAGCAGTGGCCCCGGGATGTACAGCGTGACCTGCGGCCCCGTTTCCCAATACCT
>JBBSSN010000114.1:0-6679 GCA_038242035.1 Actinomycetales bacterium | reverse complement strand
GCCGCCGTCGTTCTTCAGTGTTAGTGCCCCCGCCGGCAGTCCCCGTCCGCCGTCCCCGCCAGCGTCTCCACTGCCTGCGTCCTGGCTGCCGGCGCCGGCCGCCAGGGATGTCACGGCGACAGGAATATTGCACACCGCCCAATGCCAGAAGCCGCTGGCCGTGGGCGCATCCGGATCGAACATGGTCACGGCGAAGCTTTTGGTGCCGGCCGGAAAACCACTCCAGGACAATTGCGGCGAGATGTCATCGCCTCCGGCGCCTGCGCTGACCTGCGCCGTCGGCACTGACTGCCCGTCCGTCATGGACTCGCTGCGCACGGTAAAGCTGCTGGTCTTGGGCAAAACCGCATAGGGGTCGTACTGATCATTTACTGACATCAGGATTTCCTTTCTCGTTGCCTGTCTTCTAATTACCGGCCGCAATACGGGCGTGAAGTTCTTTGCGCGACGGCGGGTTGGCGCCGGCCCGGGAGACCGTGACCGCGGCGGCTTCCGCGGCGTAGCGCAGCAGTTCTCCGACTTCCCCGGTGCTCAGTGAATGCAGATTGTCCCGGCGCTGGACACCATCGAGCTCCCGGTCCACCAGTGCGGACAGCAGCGCCGCCATGAAGGAATCCCCTGCCCCCACCGTGTCCACCACGGCCGTCGGCGGAACCGCAGCCTGCGCTTCACCGGCCGCACACACCGCCCACGGGCCCTGCGCACCACGGGTCACCACGACGACGGCGGGTCCCCGGCCGCCGCCGTCGGCCTCCCGTGCCCCATCGGCACCAATGGCAAGCCAGTTCCGCGCCGCAACCAGTGGATCGAGATCCGGATACAGCCAGGCGAGGTCTTCGTCCGAGGCCTTCACCACGTCCGCCAACCGGACAAATTTTTCCGTCTCCGTGCGGGCGTAGGCTGCGTCCGCAATGATGCTGGGGCGGCAGTTGGGATCATAGGAAATCGTGGCACGCGGCCGCGCGTGCAGGACGGCGCGGCGAACCTGCGCGCTTCCGGGCTGCAGCATCGTGGCGATCGACCCGGTGTGCACCATGGTGGTCGCCTCAAGCAGAAAACCGAGCTTGTCCGCGAGTCCGGGGAGGTCCCACTGGAGCTCGAACGCATAGCTGGCGGCGCCGTCGTCGTCCAAAATGCACCGGGCAATGCTGGTGGCCTCGTTGTCCGGGGGCAGCGGCACCAGTACCGAGTTATCGTGCAGATGCGCTGAAATCAGCGTGCCATAGGGGTCCTTCCCGAACCGGCCCAGGAACTGCACCGGGTGCCCCAGCCGTGCCAGCCCGACCGCCACATTCAGCGGGCTGCCGCCCACGTGCGGAACCGGCGCCTGCGAACCGTGCATCACTTCATCAATCAGGGCCTCGCCTATGACAGTCAGCATGGTCTTAGCCTAGGTCAGAATCCTGGCCCCAGTCAGGTGCGGTGCAGTCAGGTGCAGTGCCGTCAGGTGCAATGCCGTCAGGTGCAGTGCGCGTCAGGTTCGAGCTGACCAGGGTGCGGCAAATGGTAAAGGCCTCGCTGTGAATGTCGATCAGGTCAAAGTGGTCCCCCGGCACCGGGATGAGTTCGGCTACCGCCCCGGCAACTTGTGCGGCAGCAACATAATCGCGTGAGAGGGACGGCGGGACAGTGACGTCCGCCGCGGCGGCTACCGCGTACACCGGGACGGCGAGCGGAATCTGCTGCAGCGGATCCGCGAGCCGGTACCGTTCTGGACTGGACTCCGGCGAGCGCCCGAGGAAGTTGCGGACCGCCCCATCGCTGAGGTTCAGCGCCATGGCCTGGCGCAGATCCAGCACACCGGATTGACTGACGACGGCGGTAAGCGGCACTGCTGTTGGCTCCGTTGGCTCAGCCGCCGTAGCGTCAAACCCCGGGGTGCCGGGCGGCAGTTTGTCCCGTCCAGCCGCCCACACGGCGAGCTGCCCACCGGCAGAATGACCCAGGGCTACCACGCGGTCCAGATCCAGTGCGTGCTCTGCCGCCGCCACGCGGAGCGCGTCGATCCCGGCGCTGACGTCCACGAAGGTCTGCGGCCATCCCCCTCCATTGCCTGCCCTGCGGTATTCAAGGTTCCAGGCCACAATGCCGTGCGCGGCTAGGTCCGCGGCTATTGGCGCTCCCAGTTCTGCCGTATACGCCGAACGCCAGTAGCCGCCATGAATGACCACCGCGACGCCTTCGTAGCGCCGCAGGCGAGGCAAATGGAGCTCGGCGTACTGCGAGGGGTCGGTGCCGTAGCTGTACCGTATCGGCATAGTTGCCTCCCGTTTAGCGCCGGGCATAGCGCCCGACGAAGTTCGCGATGATTTCTCCTGGCCGGTCCACGGACGCCGCGCGTGTCCGGGCCCGGACCTGCTCCAGCTGATCGATCGGAAAGTACCCCGCATTCCGGTACACCTCTATCCTGGTCAGCAGCCCTGCCACGTCTAATTCCGGGTGGAATTGCGTGGCATAGAGGTTGCTCTTGATCCGGAACATCTGCACCGGGCAGGTGGCGGAAGAAGCGAGTAAAACCGCGTGCGGCGGCAGCTGCGTGCAGGCCTCCTTATGCCCTACGAAGGCCTGGAATTGCGCGGGCAGTCCGGCCAGCAGCGGATCGCGCACGCCGGACTCTGTCAGCGACACCTGCACCGCTGAGATTGGCTCGCCAAATCGTCGTCCAATCACGGCGCCTTGGTGAGCACCCAGCGTTCCCACCCCGTAGCAGGCACCCAGAAACGGGAAGTCGGCCGCCACGATTCGATCCAGCAGTGCCGCGAGCTCCGCCTCGACCCGCACTTGGACCGGACTCTTCTGACTTACCGGGTCGCTGGCGTTGAACGGGCTGCCTCCCACCAGTACTCCGGAGTAATCGTCCAGCTCAAGGGCCGGCAGCGGGCCGGATTCCATCCGTACTCGCAGCAGCGACGACGACGTGAGCGAAGCGCTTCGCAGGAAGGCGTTATATTCGTCGTCGGCGGCTGCGTCGTCGGCGCGGGTGGCCAGGAGCAGGAAAGGCTTCATGCTCCTGCTGGTTTCCGTCATACTGCCGAGCCTACCGACTCGATTGTCCGCGGGGCGAGGCAGCACCTTGCCAGCGGCACACGCCAGGGCTGTCTGCCCCTGCTGCTAGCGTGGTGCTAACCGGAAAGTACCGGACGGGACAGCATCTGAAAGGGACAGCATTTGAAAGGGACAAGACCGGCATGAGCAGCCACTGGGAAAGATTGGATGAGCAGCTGCGGCCCGCCGTGGCCGCCAGCGTGGCCGAATACGAGCGCGTCCGTTCCCAGCTGGAATTTGTCACCTGGGACGTTGAAGCCAGTATTCGGGAGATTTTCAAGGATTCGGAAACCACGCCGCTGTTCGTCACCAGCCGGACCAAATCCCTGGAATCCTTCCGGGAAAAGGCATCCCGGATGGTGGCGCCCGTGACGGGGGCCGAGCCTGCACTTGCGTTCCCGGACCCCTTGCGGAACCTGACGGACATCGTGGGCGTGCGCGTGATCACGACGCTGCCGGCGGAGAACGCCGAGGCCGCCAACCTGATCAAACGCCAGCGCAGCATCTTCGATTGCCGGGGAGACCGGGAAAAGGATATCGGCTCGATTGAATCCGGTACCTACGGCTATTCCAGCCGGCACCTGATTCTGCGCTGCATCCAGAATGACGTGGTCAAGCACTACCAGCGGGTTCTGGACCCGTCAGCGAAGCCCACGGGCAGCTACTTCTTTGAGTGCCAGATCCGTACCGTCTTTGCCCATGCCTGGAGCGAGATCGAACACGACATCCGCTTCAAAGCCCAGGACCGCCGGGCGTGGAGCCCGTATTTTGACCGCCAATTCACCGCGACGGCGGCCATGCTGGAAACCGTGGAGTCCGCGTTCTCCGAGCTGGAAGAACGCTACGAAACGGTGACTAATTTCTGGGATGAGGCAGGTGAGGGCGCCGTTGCACTGACTCCCAACCGGGTCAAAGAGGTCTGGCAGACACTGCTGCCGCATGTGGACAGGAAGTCCGACGACGACTGGGGCTGGGCGGCCGAGCTACTCGCCGCCCACGGACTGGTCCGGACCATCGAGCTGGTCGACGTGCTGCAGTCGCAGGCGATCAGCGACGTACGTAAGGCGCTGGACCACAGATATTCACCCGGACCGGACCGGCTCCTTGATGACCTCCTGCTGTGGCGCTACGGCACGGCACACATTGATCTGACGGCCGGCCCCGCGAGCCCGGATGCCAAACATCCGGAGAGTAAGCCGCGCCGGGAAAGCCTGCAGCGGCGCTACCAGCAAATGATGAGGTATCGCGCATCCGCGTTACCGCCGGTACCGCAGTCGCCGCCGGCACAGCAGACGCCGCCGGCACAGCAGACGCCGTCGTCGCCGCCCTACTGAGACCGGCACGGTAGGCATAAATATCAGCGAAACTATAGATGTCAACGAATACGCCAATATGTCCCGGCAAATATGAGGAGTCATGATGAAAGCATCGAAGACACTGACCAAAAATCTGCAGGCCGTCCTGGTGGACCTGATTGAGCTGCATCTGCAGGGCAAGCAGGCGCACTGGAACATCGTGGGAACCAACTTCCGCGATCTGCATCTGCAGTTGGACGAGATCACTGACGCCGCCCGCGAATTTGCGGACGTCACAGCGGAGCGCATGCGGGCTTTGCAGGCCTCCCCGGACGGTCGCAGCGGGACCGTCGGCAGCAGCACGACGCTTCCGCAGCTCCCGGAGGATCTCATTGACACCGGCGAAGCCGTGGATCTGGTGGTGGAACGCCTGGCTAAGACCGTGGCCACGATGCGCGGGGTCCACGATCAGGTCGACGAAGAAGATCCGACGACGGCGGACCTGCTGCACGGTTTCATCGCCTCGCTGGAACAGTTTGCCTGGATGGTCGGAGCGGAGAACATGAAGGCCGGCAGCACGAAGACCGTCTCGCCCCATGCCAAGGGCCAGTCCAAGAGCTAACGACGTTCAGCAGAGAACGTTCAGCAATCAAGAGAGGGCCCGGGCATATTGTCCGGGCCCTCTCTTGGCGCAGCCGGTGAAAAGAAAAAAATAAAGTTCCCCCGTAGCCCATCCGTGAAGCAGGTCACTCCGAATTGCTTATGGACGCGCCCGGAAATGGGCCGCCAACGCGAATGAAGAGGATCCCGAAATGAATAAGAAATCCGCATTCCTGATTGTTCCGGCGCTGGCCCTAGGCGCGATGGCGCTTTCCGGCAGCCCGGCACTCGCCGCTGATACGGGCACAACCTCGTACCAGACCACGCTGGGAGCGCTGAATGGCAGTACCGCAAGCGGTACCGTCATGATCAGCCTCACCGGGGACCAGGCGACCGTTACGGAGAAAGTCAGCGGGCTCGCTGCCACCTTCAACGGCAATCCCTACCCGCACGTCCAGCACATCCACATTGGAGCGCAGGGCACGTGCCCGACTCCCGCTGCGGATGCCAATGGAGACGGCGTTATCAGCACCACCGAAGGCGGGCCGGCCTATGGAATGATCGGCACCACCTTGTCCACCAGCGGCGATACCAGCGCCGCGGCCGCTACCGACCTTACGTTGGCCGGGATGGGCTCCGATTACACCTACGAGCGCACCTTCACCATGAACGCCGATACGGTTGCCGCGCTGAAGGCCGGGACGGGCGTCGTCGTCGTTCACGGTCTTGACCCGGCAACCCTGCCCGCGAAGGCTCAGGCCGAGCCGAGCGACTTGGTTCCGTCGCTGCCGCTGGCGGCAACGTCGCCCGCCTTGTGCGGGACCCTTGCCGTCTCGCAGATGGCCAGCATGCCCGGGGGTGCGCCGGGAACCGGCGTGACTCAGGCCGTAGCGCACAGCAGCGCCACTGCAGGTCCTGATGCAGGCATGATTGCTGCCGGTGGTGCACTTGTTCTGGCCGCCGGAGGTGCCGTAATGGTGGGTCGCCGGATGTCCACCAAGAGCTCCAAGGGCTAGGGAAAACTTCCTTCCCATGAACAACAACACCAGCCGCCGCGGACGTTTCATTGCGTCCGCGGCGGTCGCCCTCATCCTCCTGACCGGCTGCGGTACGACTTCCGGACCCGCGGCGCAGTCCGCTCCCGCCGCTGTCTCCTCCGCTCCAGCTGCTGTCTCCTCCGCTCCAGCACCGTCATCTGCGGTCCCTTCGACGCCGTCGGCCGCTGCAACCCCCACTCCTGTTCCGGCACCGGCTGCCAAGCCAGCTGCCGCACCAGCGCCGGCAACGGTAGGTCCGGTTCTGCCGGCCTCAGTACCGGTCAGCCTGGACATTCCCGGCATCGGCGTGCAGTCCCAACTGCTGCAGCTCGGAAAGGCTGCGGATGGAACCGCCGAAGTCCCCCCCGGAGAACCCGGATCCCCGGCAGGCTGGTACAAGTACTCTCCGACGCCCGGGGAACTTGGTCCGTCCGTGATCCTGGGACACGTCAATTCGACGCTGACCAATATCGGCGTGTTTTACAAATTGCACGAGATGACACCGGGCGAGCAATTTTCGGTAACCCGTTCCGACGGTACCGTCGCAGTTTTCGCGGTTGACCGGTCCCAGGTTTTCAAGAAGGACCAGTTCCCGACACTGGCGGTCTACGGAAACACGGACCGCGCAGAGATCCGGCTGATTACCTGTGGCGGCTACAACCCCGCGACGAACCTCTACGACGACAACACCGTCGTTTATGG
>JBBSSN010000113.1:0-6735 GCA_038242035.1 Actinomycetales bacterium | reverse complement strand
GCGGCACCGAGCTGACGGCCAAGAGCTGGCAGACGGAAGCTCCGCTGCGGATGTTGATGAACAATCTGGATCCGGAGGTTGCCGAGCGCCCCGATGATCTGGTGGTTTACGGTGGAACCGGCCGTGCCGTGCGCAGCTGGGCCGCATTTGACGCAATCACGCGCGTCCTGACCACGCTGGAAAAGGACGAGACGCTGCTGGTCCAGTCCGGTAAGCCGGTGGGCGTCTTCCGCACCAACGAGTGGGCGCCGCGCGTTCTGCTGGCCAACTCAAACCTCGTCGGCGATTGGGCCAACTGGCCGGAATTCCGCCGCCTTGAGGCCGAAGGCCTGATGATGTACGGCCAAATGACTGCCGGTTCCTGGATTTACATCGGCACGCAGGGCATCCTGCAGGGCACCTACGAAACATTCTCCGCCATAGCGGATAAGCGGTTCGGCGGTACCTTGGCCGGCACGCTGACCCTGACCGGCGGCTGCGGCGGTATGGGCGGCGCGCAGCCGCTGGCCGTCACGCTCAACGGCGGCGCCGTCCTGATTGTCGACGTCGACGAGACGCGTTTGCGCCGTCGTGCCGGCAAGCGCTACCTCGACGACGTCGAAACGGACCTGGATGCCGCCGTCGCCAAGGTGCTTGCCGCGAAGGAGCAAAAGCGGCCGTTGTCAGTCGGCTACGTCGGGAACGCCGCCGAGGTGTTCCCTGAGCTGCTGCGTCGTCACCAGGCAGGCGAGCTGACGATTGACATTGTCACGGATCAGACCAGCGCACACGATCCGCTCAGCTACCTCCCCGAAGGTATCGCGATGGATGAATGGCAGCGTGAGGCCGGTGCGGATCCGGACGGATTCACCAAAAAGGCCCAGACGTCGATGGCCAACCAGGTACAGGCGATGGTGGAATTCCAGGACGCCGGCGCAGAGGTCTTTGACTACGGCAACTCGATCCGTGACGAAGCGCGCAAGGGCGGCTACAATCGGGCATTCGACTTCCCCGGTTTTGTGCCCGCCTACATCCGCCCGCTCTTCTGCGAGGGAATGGGGCCGTTCCGCTGGGTGGCCCTCTCTGGCGATCCGGAGGATATCCGGGTCACGGATGAGGCACTCAAGGAGCTCTTTCCGGATAATGCACACCTGCACCGCTGGCTCGATGCCGCCCAGAAACACGTCGAATTCGAGGGTCTGCCCGCACGGATCTGCTGGCTCGGCTACGGGGAGCGGGCCAAGGCCGGCGTGCTGTTCAACCAACTGGTGGCCGAGGGCAAGGTGAAGGCTCCTCTCGTCATTGGCCGCGATCACCTGGACTCCGGTTCCGTGGCTTCCCCTTACCGCGAAACCGAATCCATGGCGGATGGCTCGGATGCCATTGCGGACTGGCCGTTGCTCAACGCCATGTTAAATACCGCATCCGGCGCCACCTGGGTCTCTATCCACCACGGCGGGGGCGTCGGCATCGGCCGCTCCATTCACGCCGGTCAGGTCTCGGTTGCCGACGGCACCGAGCTGGCCGCACAGAAGCTGGAACGATTGTTGACTAACGATCCCGGCATGGGCGTCATCCGCCATGCCGACGCCGGCTATGACCGCGCGCTGGAGGTGGCCGCCGAGCGCGGCGTCCGGATTCCCATGTTGCCGACCGGCTCCCGGCCTTAGCAAGCTCAGACCGGTCTCACGCCGGCGCGGTGCCAAAGGGAAACCATCCCATCGCCTGAGTACTGGATGTCCGCTACAGCAGCCCTGTAGCGGACATCAACGGCTCACTCGATCGTAAGAACCGATCTTAAAGACCAGAAAGTACATAATCATGTCCGCAGAAGTTCTTGAAACCCGCGAAGTCCTCCTCTCCAGCTCCGGCGTCACGGCCGAAGACGTGATCGCCGTCGCCCGTCACGATGCGAAGGTGACCATTAGCCAGGAAGCCCTGGACACCGTCGCCAGGGTGCGGGCGCACATTGACAAGCTCGCGCACTCCGACGTTCCGGCCTATGGCATTTCCACCGGCTTCGGAGCCCTGGCGAACAGGCATATCCCAATGGATATGCGCACCCAGCTGCAGAAATCGCTGATCCGCTCGCACGCTGCCGGCATGGGGCCGGCCGTGGAGCGCGAAGTGGTCCGGGCCTTGATGTTCCTGCGCGCCAAAACGCTGGCGTCCGGGCGCACCGGTATCCGTCCGGTCGTAGTGCAGACCATGGTGGATGTGCTCAACGCCGGCATCACGCCGGTGGTCCGTGAGTTCGGTTCGCTCGGCTGCTCCGGGGACCTCGCGCCGCTCTCGCACTGTGCACTGGTGCTGATGGGCGAGGGTGAGGCGACCGGCCCGGACGGCACGGTCTTTGGTCCGTCGGGCCGGCCGGTCTCCGAGCTGCTCGCGGAGGCCGGTATTGAGCCGGTGGTGCTGGCGGAAAAGGAGGGCCTGGCGCTGATCAACGGCACCGACGGCATGCTCGGCATGCTGCTGATGGCCATCGCGGATCTGCGTGAACTGCTGGCGACGGCGGACATCACCGCAGCGCTGTCCGTCGAAGGCCTGCTGGGGACGGATCAGGTGTTCCTGCCCGAGCTGCACGCTGCTTTGCGTCCGCACCCGGGCCAGGCGGCCAGCGCGGATAACATGCTGCGTGTCCTTTCCGGCTCTGCCATTGTGGCCTCGCACCGGGTCGGGGACAGCCGGGTCCAGGACGCGTACTCGCTGCGCTGCGCTCCGCAGGTCGCGGGAGCCGCACGGGACACCGTGGAATACGCCTATTTAGTGGCGACCAGGGAGCTCGCGGCCACCATCGACAACCCGGTGGTACTGCCCGATGGCCGCGTCAGCTCCAACGGAAACTTCCACGGCGCTCCGGTAGCCTACGTGCTGGACTTTCTGGCCATCGTTGCCGCCGACGTCGCCTCCATCGCTGAGCGCCGCACGGACCGGATGCTGGACCCGGCGCGCTCGCAGGGCCTGCCCGCCTTCCTGGCGGGCGATCCGGGGGTAGACTCCGGATTAATGATTGCCCAGTACACGCAGGCCGGCCTGGTCTCGGACAGCAAGCGGCTGGCCGTCCCGGCGTCGGTCGATTCGATTCCGAGCTCGGCGATGCAGGAGGATCACGTTTCCATGGGCTGGCATGCGGCGCGCAAGCTGCGTCAATCGGTGCAGAACCTGCGCCGCGTCCTTGCCGTCGAACTGGTGGCAGCGGCCCGTGCCATCGACATGCGCGCTCCGCTGCAGCCCGGCCCGGCCGGTGCCGCCGTCCTGGCCGTCCTTCGAGGGAGCGTCGACGGACCCGGCGCGGATAGGTTCCTTTCCCCGGAGCTTCAGGAAGCCGACCGCCTGGTCGGCAGTGGTGCCATCCGGGCGGCCGCGGAGTCCGCCGTTGGCCCGCTCAACTGAACCCGCCCGGAAGGCACGTTCTTTACGCCGCGTTCATGTGGCCCCCTTGCCCATGTTCGCTTTGTTGGAGCGGTGCGGCCAGGGACCAGCACCAGCCACCGAGTTCCCTGGCGATCGCGGTGTTGGCCGTGACGGAGCGCTTCTTGCGGGCGTCGAAGACTACCCACTTGTGGTGGAGACGGTGGTTGCCTTCCAGAGCACGGATCAGGGTGGTCGGGGCGACCAGGTCCAGTTGCCGCAGCAGGCGCAGCCCCGGCCGAGAGTATGGACGTTTGTGTTGCCAGGCTGCCTCGATGAGGAGTTTGCGGGCGTATTTGCTGCCGGCCTTCGTGATCGGTCCCTGGTGCCGGGATTGGCCGGAGGACTGCTCACTGGGCACCAACCCGACATAGGAGCCAATGGACGACCCGGTGAATCGTGTCCAATCTCCGATCTCCACGGCGAGCCCGAACCCGGTGGTCACCTCGATGCCGCGCAGACACATCAACGCATCAACCACCGGCGTGTACTCACAGGCCTTGGCCGTGGCCACGACCTGCTTGTCAATGCGCTTCAACCGCGCGGCGAGCAGTTCGGCCTGTTCCACGTCGGCCTCGTAGGCGAACTGCAACACCGGGGAGTCGAAGCGCTGCCGGTGCAGCCATGCCTGGTGCTCCAGCGTGGCCCGCAGCCGGGATAAATCCCGCAAGTCCTCCTGCTCCCGCGTCGGAACGCGCACTTCGGTGACTTGGCCAAGGGCGAGCATTTCAGCCGTAATCCGGGCGTCTCGCTTGTCCGTCTTAATCTTGTCAGCCGGTGCCCGCAGCAGTTTCGAGGACGCCGCCACCACGCAGTCAATGCCAGCCTCCCTCAAATACCGGGCCAGCACGTACCCGGTCGGCCCGGACTCATAGACCGCCTTCACCGGGGCTTCGAAGCGACGGATCCACTCCAGGACTACCGCCGGATCGGAATCCATCTGCATCCAGACTATTTCACCCGTTTCCGGGACCAGCGCGCAGCCAACAACGCTGGCGGCGTGAACATCGAGCCCGGTAAAAGTATGATCGTACATAGCCGGGACCTCCTAAAACTCACATGTGGCACTACCAATGCAACTCTCACGAAGGCCCCAAGCCAAGAGGTTGTTCACTGGCAACCCACAGACGCTGTGAAACAGAAGGCCCCGGCACCTCGCCGACGGGGGCCCGGGACCGCCCCGGCTACAATGGCCGCCCCGGACGGGCAGAAGACCCAACCACTCTCACCTCATATCGTCTAAACCCGCCGATTTCTGACTGTCCGTTGTCGGAGTCGATGACAGCTGCCGTTACTGGGATGGGCCCCTGTATGTGTTGGCCCAGATTAGATTTCAAACAGTCTCTTGCAAACTATCGTATGCCGGACGCAGGGCAGGCTTTGCGTCGGATATTCGACGAATTCAACAGTCACCTGAGAGAACAAAACTTGGCGTCTCACGACAACAGAATACGAGGGCGCTTTTCCCCAAGGTTTTCGGGGGAGCACCGCCGATCATTCCGTAGCTACTCTGCAGTTGCCCTCGGATGTGGTACCCCACAGAACTGTCAATGTCCTCCGGCTTCACGGAAAAAGCGGTAAAGAAAGCGACCAGAGCAGCGGCACCGCTGACACGATTTCCTTTAGCTCATCCTTCTGGGCAACGAAATTGGGGCTGTCGCCTTCCTCCCGGCCAGGGGAAATGATCTCCACGGCGATGATGATTGCCAAGGCGCCGAATGCGGCAGTCAACGTGCTGATGGAAAGTTCCCGCCGCTGCAGCTAGCGCCCGGTCTTGAGGGGATCATCCGGCAGCGCCTTCTCCCTGCGTTCCTGGTTACCCATGCCTACACGAAATACGACGGTGAGAAGACAGGGGAGACACCAAGCCACCCCGTACCAGAGCCAAGCCAGACCCGCTCACGCGAGGCGTAGAAGTAGGGTGCGAATTGGGGTCAAGAGGATGGTCAGCATCGGTCCCGTGTCCCTCTGGTACGAGGAGGGCGGTGTCTGCAGGTGTACCCGGACGAACAGATCGAGGTCACTGTAGAGTTTCGTCAATCAGGGCCTCTTTCGAGTATGGTTAGTCATAACTGATGGAGGGTCTTAAGGATGGCTGGACATAAAGGGCAGGTGGTTGGCTACGTGCGGGTGAGCGCTGCCGACCAGAATGAGGCACGGCAGCTCGAAGTACTTGGCCCTGTAGACAGGCTGTTTTGTGAGAAGGTCAGCGGCAAGAACACAGACGACAGAGCCCAGCTCCAGCAGATGCTCATCTACGTCCGCGACGGGGACAAGGTTCGAGTGAAGTCACCCGACCGCCTGGCACGGTCCACAACGGACCTTCTCGCTCTCGTCGAGCAACTTAAAGCCAAGGGCGTTGCCTTGGAGTTCATCGATAACCCGGCCCTGAACACTGATACGCCACAGGGGGAGTTCATGCTCACGGTCCTGGCTGCCATCGCGCAGTTGGAGCGCAAAACCATCCGTGAGCGCCAGGCCGAGGGCATTGCCATTGCCAAGAGGAACGGCGTCTACGACCGGGTCCCGAAGCTCTCACCGGAACAGATCCAGCTGGCACGGGAGCGGATTGCCCAGGACGTACCCAAAGCCAAGGTGGCCAGGGATCTTGGCGTCTCGCGGCAGACGCTGTACGCAGCACTGAATGGCAGCGGAAAGTACGCCGAGGTCAGCTCGTGAACGAGGGTGATGGGGATGCGCTCGATCCCGCTGCGTGAGCCGGTTCAGGCTGCTGAACCGGGTGCATCCCAGACGCGGACCGCTTACAGTACGCCAGGATTGAAACCGTCAGGATGAGATCCGAGACCCGCGACAACACCCGTCAATAAATTGAAAAAGGACTTCATTCTGACAGACGAGAAGGCATCATGCCTGACGTCTAGTTGGAGTACACCCCAACTTGATGGCTCAGGACACGTTCATATGCACTGAGCCGCCCTGCACCTGGCGGGCACCGTGTGGGAGGAAGCCTTCCGCACCCCCACGGTCTAGCATGCCGTAATCGAGAAGGCCCGGCGGGGCTGACCTTGGAGGATGAAGCTGGGTAGCATCGCGGGTTTTCGTTTGGGGTGTAGGCGTCACCACTGTTTTTGGCGAAGTCGACCATCGCCATCGCTCGGTTGGTGAGTCGGACCGCCCGGGGCCAGACCATTTTGACGCTGATCGGCGTCACGTCCGGTGTGATGGATTTGGCCACCACCGGGGCGTGTCAAGTAGTTTGTGTAAGGGAACGGAATCTTGTTTTATTTTAGGTGTGCGTTGAGGCGTTCGGGGTAGATCATCATCAGGTGTCCTAGGGCTTGGTTCCAGCCGGTCGTGGCGGCTCCTTCGACGAGGTGGACG
>JBBSSN010000112.1:0-6736 GCA_038242035.1 Actinomycetales bacterium | reverse complement strand
CGCGGGATTCATATTGATATGTCCCGGATGGAAGAACTTGCCAGGGACCTGGACCCCAGCAATCCGGAGGCCATCCAGGCCGCTCTCTCGGAAGGCGTATTCATGCCGCAGCGCACGCCGGAGCAGGACGCCGCGCTGACCAAGCTGGAAACCGCTTTGGCGTTGGTGGAGGGCTGGGTAGATGAGCTCAGTTTTGAAGCTGCGCGTAACCTGCCCTCGGCTGCTGCCTTGCGGGAGACGGTACGGCGCCGGAGGGCCACGGGCGGCCCTGCCGAGCATGCTTTCGGAGCCCTCGTGGGACTTGAACTGCGACCGCGCCGCCTCCGGGAAGCCGCCACGCTGTGGGCCGCTTTGAAGGAACAGCGCGGGATAGCAGGCCGGGATGCGATCTGGCAGCATCCGGATCTGCTGCCCACCGCCGATGACCTGGACGATCCGTCGGGCTTCGGCGACCGGCGCAAGCTGTTGGATGCCTCCGATTCCGATGTGGACGCGGCGCTGGAAAAGCTCCTGGCGGGCGATTTTGAGCAAAGCCCGGACGCTGCGGCGCAGGCTGATCAGAAGGATGACGGCGAGTCCGGCGCAACGGACAAGGGCCAGGACGACCCCGGCGCGCCTAGCTGAGCATATTTGCATTATCACCGGCTGGCTGCGGGTCTGATTCGTCCGGCCCGCAGCCGTCGGCGCCCTGCAACCCCCGGGACGTCGCATAGCTGACTCCGTCCAAAAAAGCTTTGGCCCGCTCCAGCTGCGGGTAGCCCCGCAGCAGCTCCCAAAATTCGGGCCCATGTGAGGCCACGAGCAGGTGCGAGAGCTCGTGCAATAACACGTAGTCCACCACCCAGTCGGGCATGCCTTGGAGTTTGTCGGATAGCCGGATGGACCTCTGGGCAGGGGTGGCTGAGCCCCAGCGTGAATTCTGATTTTTCACCCAACGGACCGTCTCCGGTACCGCTTTTCCGTCCAAATAGCACGACGAAAGCGCAGCAGCCCGGGTCATCAGTTCCGCGTCCAAGCCACCGCGGCGTTTGTCGGTGCTCCTGCCCGCGCCGCCGGTACTTGAGGGACCGTAGCCCTTGGTTTCCAGTTTGGCGACCATCTTGGCGACCCAAAGACGTTCCTGTGCGACGCTGAAGTGAGCCGGAATTGCCACCACTGCCGTTCCGCCTTCCCAAAATGCCGCCACTGTGCGGCGCCGGCGCGCTGACCTTCGAACGAGCACTGGCGCACCGCCGGCTGTGAGCTGGAGGTTGGGGGTTCGATCAGAATACATACTTTGACGTTACAACCAGACTCGGACAACCTTCCATACGGCCTGCGGATCTGTGCACAGCTGCACAGCTGCCAGCTGTGGATAACGTCACCGGGTCTGGATCTTTGTGCCAGCATCAAGCTACCGATCGATGCAGAACACGCAGCAGGAAAATCCGAGGTACGTCATGAAGATCAATCCAGGCCTGAGAGTGGCTGCCAGGGACGCGCAGACTTTGCAGGTCGGTATGGGACCTGGCGGCGTCATCCTGGAAGGGCTCACCCCAGCGGACCTCACGTTTGTCGGACTGCTGCGCCGCGGTACGGGCAGCGCGGCAATGTCCGAGACCGCGGCCCGGGCGGCTCTGGAAAGGACCCGGGCCGAGGAAATCATCCGCTCGCTCTCGCCCGTGCTGTTCGACGATGCCACACCGCTGGCGCTGCCGGGATACCGGGGCGAACGGTTGGCAGGGGAAGCGGCCTTAGCAGCAGCCGTCTACGGTATTCCCGCACAGGACCTGGTGGCAGCCCGTAGACGTTGTGTGCTGCGGCTGGTCGGATTAGGCCGGACCGGCGCCGCGCTCGCGCAGGTCCTCGTCTCTGCCGGTATCGGCACTTTGCTGTTGGAGGATGGCAGGGCGGTGCTGCCGGCCGACGTCGGGCCGGGCGCCTTCAAAATGACGGACATCGGCATGAACCGCGCCGCGGCCGTTCGCCGGCACCTGCGCAGCCTCGACTCGGCCTGCCAGTCCCATGTGGTCCGGTCAATACCCGATGACGGGACCGACTCTCAAACATTGGATCTGGTGATCTATGCCGGACGGGATGCCGTTGATCCGGAAGGTTCGGCGCAGCTGATGCGCCGTGACCACCCGCATCTGGTGGTCCTGCAGCGCGAACAAGACGCCACCATCGGGCCGCTGGTCATCCCGGGTGAAACGGCCTGCGGTGAATGCGTGGAACGATACCGCGCTGAGGCGGATGCGCAGTGGCCGCGGCTCTGCGCCGAGTTGGGCAATCCGGGGCGGGACTGGCAGGCCCCGCCGGAGGAGAGCTCGATGGCGTTATGCGTCGCTGGCTCAGCCGCGCGCCAGGCGCTGCTGTTTCTCGACGGCGTCAACCGGCCGGCGAGTTGGTCCGCCGTTCTCACCTTCCGGGCATCCGACGGTATCTGGCTGCACCGCCGGTATTCCCGCCATCCGGACTGCGGCTGTCAATTTCAGCGGCAGCTTGAGGTCGCGGACCCCGCCGGGCTGGAAGCTCACTGACCTGCCGTCTCAACGGCTAAGGCCGTGGCGTTCAGCTGGCGGAGTCCGTCGTGAGGATTTCAAGGACGGCCTCACCGTAGCGTTCCAGTTTGGCCGGACCCACCCCCGGTAACCCGGAGAGCTCCGCCGTGGACTGGGGCCTGGCTTCCGCGATCGCCACGAGGGTGGCGTCTGTGAAGACAACAAAGGCCGGCACGTCCGCCTGCTTGGACTCCTGCAGACGCCACTGGCGAAGCGCGTCGAACGTCGCTTCCTCGTAGCTGGGCGGGCAATCGCCGCACCGGCCGACCTTGCGCTCGGCCCCGGAGGAGAGCATCTTCCCGCAAACCCTGCAGGTCGACGGCGCCGCCGGCTTGCGGGCTTTTCGTGTTGGGTTGGGCGCGGAGCCCAACCCCGGGCTGCCAGGACTGCGCGCCGAATTAGGTCTGAGCCCGTCGAGGAAACGGGACGGCTTGCGATTGGCCCGCCCGCCCGGCGTCCGGGCAGTCGACCAGGACAGGCCCAAAAACCCGCGGGCACGCGTGATCCCCACATACAGCAGACGCCGTTCTTCATCAACACTCTCAGCCGTATCCGCAAAGGAGATCGGCATTAGCCCCTCACTGAGGCCGACCAGGAACACTGCGTCCCATTCCAGCCCCTTGGCTGAATGCAGGGACGCAAGTGTCACGCCTTGCACCGTCGGAGCGTGCTGGACAACGGATCGTTCCTGCAGTTCCATCACGAAGTCAGCCAGGCTAAAGCCGCCCTCGGCCGAGCCTCTGCTGGCCACCAGTTCGTCGGCCAGTGCCACCAGCGCGGCCAGGGACTCCCAGCGTTCGCGCACGGCACCCCCCGATTGCGGCGGATCGTCGGTGTAACCCAGGGTGGCCAATACATCCCGGACCAGTTGGCCCACCGGCTCCCCAGCGGTGGCGCGCGAAGCGGCCCGGAGTTGGAGGATGCCGTCCCGGACTTCCTTACGGGCAAAGAACCGCTCGCCCCCGCGCAATTGGTAGCCGACGCCGATGGACGCCAGCGCCTGCTCATACGCTTGCGACTGGCCGTTGGTCCGGAAGAGGACAGCGACCTCACTCGCCGGCGTGCCATTACCGATCAGGGCCTTGATCCGCCCGGCCACCGCCGCGGCTTCCGCCTCATCATCGCTGCATTCGACAAACTCGGGCACCGGACCTGCGGCCCGCTGCGCCACGAGGTGCAGCGGCGGGGACCAGCCGGCGTCCGCCGCCGGGCCGGCGCTGCGGCGTGCGGCAAGCAGTGAATTCGCCAGCTGCACGACCTGCGGTGTGGAGCGGTAATCCTTGACCAGCTTCACCAGCTGCGCCTTTGGGTACCGCGCGGGGAAGTCAAGCAGGTGCCGCGAGGTGGCGCCGGTAAAGGAATAGATGGTCTGGCTGGCGTCGCCGACCACGCAAAGGTCCTCCCGGCCGCCGAGCCAGAGGTCAAGCATGCGTTGCTGCAGTGGCGAAACGTCCTGGTATTCGTCCACCACAAAGTGCCGGTACTGCTCCCGCACCGTAGCCGCTACCCGCGGATCCTCCTGCAGGATTCCCACGGTAATCAGCAGCACATCCTCGAAATCAATGACGTTCCGGTCCGTTTTGACGTCCTCGTAGGCCTGGAAGAGGCGGCCGACGGCGGTCCGGTCCAGTCCGCCGGGTTCCCCACGATCCTGTGCATGCGTCAGGTAGGTTTCCGGCGTCAGCATGGAGACCTTGGCCCACTCGATCTCGGCGGCAAGGTCCCGGATAGAAGCGCGGTCGGATGCGAGCCGCAGCCGACGAGCCGCTTCGGCGATCAGCTGCGCCTTGTGGTCGAGCAGCCCGGGAATGACACCGCCGACGGCCTGCGGCCAGAAAAACTGAAGTTGGCGCAGTGCGGCGGCATGAAAGGTCCTCGCCTGCACACTGCCAACGCCAAGATCGCGTAACCGGGCGCGCATTTGAGCGGCTGCTCGTGCCGTAAACGTGACAGCCAGCAGGCGTTGCGGGTTGTAGACACCGCTGTGCACTCCGTAGGCGATCCGGTGGGTAATAGCCCTGGTCTTTCCGGTACCGGCGCCGGCCAGTACACACACCGGTCCCGTCAGCGTCGTCGCGACGGTTCGCTGCTCGTCGTCGAGCCCGGCCAGTATCCGTTCCTCCAGTGTCCGCTCATCGAGAATCGGCGCCGGTTCTTCAGTCATTCACCCACCTCCCCGGCCTCAAGAATCCTGCCGCCGTACCAGTGCTCAATCAGGGCGCGGGCAATCGACGTACGCGTTGAGATCACGACTTCCCCGCTGCTGACCGCCTGTTGAAGTTCGTTCCGGCTGAACCAGCGCGCCCGGGTGATCTCCACGCCGTCCGGAATTGCCTCCGTGTCGTCCGTACGGGCCAGGTAGCCGAGCATCAGTGATGCCGGAAAGGGCCAGGCCTGTGAACCTAAGTAACTGGGCGAATGCAACCGCACCCCGACTTCCTCGCCGATCTCACGCACTACGGCCTGCTCCAGCGATTCACCGGGTTCCACAAATCCGGCCAATGTCGAATAGCGATTGGCTTCCCAGTTGGATCCGCCGCCGAGGAGGATGCGCTCATCCGGTCCGACAACGGCGACAATTACGGCCGGATCCGTGCGCGGGTAGTGCTCCGAATTATCCTGCGGGCAGCGCCGGACCCAGCCGGCAGCTTCGGCGCGGGTGAGCGCACCACAGAGCGGACAGTGTTTGTGGGTTCGGTGCCAGTTGGCAATGGCGCTCGCCTCGATGAATATGCCCGCGTCCGCAGCGGGCAGGCTCAGGGCAGCATCGCGGTATCCCGCCAGGCGGGTACCGGGCGGCGCCATGCCGAGCACGGCTGCCGCAGCTTCCGCCGGCAGGACAACCAGCAGGACATCGTCCTGCGGTGACAGCCGTGGCGGCACCGAAGCGGGGCTTGATCGCTGCACCTTCGCGGGATCCGCGCCAGTCACCCCGGTGAGTGCCGCCGTCGTCCGCCCCAAATAGACCGCCAGCCCATCCGGCGCGAACCGGCGTGCATCCACGAAAACTATCCGTTCCGAATGGATCAGGGTTTTGCCGTCGACAAGCACCAGGCATCGGCTTTCACCCGAGGCCAGCAGGCCCTCAAGAAAACCGGGAGCCGACCGGCGCTCGCAGCCACGGTCCAAGACGGCTTCGGTCCACGGCAGCGGTTCGGTTTGGATCATCTATCTACCGTACGCAGTCGGACCGACATTGCACATTCCCGCAGGCGCATTTTCGCACCAGCGGCATCACGCAGCACATGACCAGCTGTTTGCCGGAAGTTGCCGATCCGCTGGGTGTGGGATGCGTAACGGTTCGCGCGACTCGCCGCGCCGAAGCAGCCGGTTCACAGCCGGCCGCCTTACGGTAGAGGGGTGAGACGAATGACACCCATCGAATTGGCTGCGGTAGCGACCGCAGCCGTGCCCGGCCTAGCCCCCGTCGCCTGTGCCCCGGAACCGGACGACGCAGCCGATTTCGATTCTGCGGTGCTGCTGGACGGGGACCGCAAACGCTGGCGCGTGCGGTCGCCACGCCATCCGGAGGCCAGCGCCCGGCTCGAGACGGAGCTGCTGGTGCTGCGCGCCTTCTCCCCCGGCGTGCGCGCCGAGCTCCCGTTCCTGCTGCCGACGGTGGCCGGCACCGTTCGCCGCGGCGAACTGACGACCTTTGTGTATTCGCACTTGTCCGGCGCTGCTCAGTCGGTGGAGGAGTTGGCCGCGGGCGGGACCGTCCTGGCGAAGGAAATCGGCGCCGCGATGGCTGCGATCCACGACCTGCCTCCGGCCTTGGTGGACGGGGCGGACCTGCCCAGCTACACCGCCAACGAATTCCGTCAGCGTCGGCTGAACGAGCTGGACCAGGCCGCAACGACCGGTAAAATTCCCCCCGCGTTGCTGCGCCGCTGGGAACACGCCCTGGAGGACGTAGCACTGTGGCGGTTCAGCCCGTGCGTGGTCCACGGTGATCTGCACGAAGACAACGTTCTTATTGAGGGCCGTCGCGTGATGGCCGTTACCGGCTGGACGGATTTGCGGGTCTGCGATCCCGCCGACGACTTTGCCTGGCTGGTGGCCATTAATGACCAGCCGTTCGTGGACGCTGTCCAGGAATCCTACGCTGCCGCGCGCAAAGATATGACGGATCGTCATTTGCTGCGCCGTGCGGCACTCTCCGCCGAATTCGCCCTGGCGCAGTGGCTGGTTAAGGG
>JBBSSN010000111.1:0-6784 GCA_038242035.1 Actinomycetales bacterium | reverse complement strand
TGCACCCCGGCCACCGCGACGGCCACCTGGCCGTCGAATTCCGGAATCGCCTCCGCAACAACCCGGTTGGCATCCGTCCACACGGGCAGGTGTGTCAGCAACAGCCGGCGGGCATTGGCCTTGGCCGCCGCCTGCGCCGCCCGCTTACCGGTGAGATGGACGTCCTTGACGGCGTCATCGCGTCCCTCTTCAAAGGCGGCTTCGCACAGGAACAGGTTTGCATCCCGCGCCGCTTCGACGAGCCCGGGACAGGAATCGGTATCGCCGGAATAGGTCAGGACGGCGACCCTGTCCACTCCGGTACCGTCGTACTCTGTGGCTTCCACCCGCAAGGCGTAGGCCTCATCCACGGGGTGGTTCACGGCATAGGGGGTGATCCTGAACGGCCCCAGCTGTACGGTTTCACGCTCGGTCCAGAGCCGGAAGTCAAATTCCTCGCGCATGCCCGGATCCGGATCCAGCCCATAGGCGGTAGCCAGCCGATCCGCCGTCGCCGCCGGTCCCCACACCGGAATCCGGCCGGCCTTCCAGCCGCTCGGGTCCCAGCGCACAGCGACGTGCAGACCGCACAGGTCCATGCAGTGGTCCGGGTGCAGATGAGTCAGGAAGATGGCGTCGATGTCCTGCAGATCCATGTATTTCTGCACGGCACCCAGGGCGCCGCTGCCCAGGTCCAGCAGAATGCGCCAGGGCCGGACGCCATCGTGGGCGGTCAGTAGATAGCACGACGCCGGCGACTGCGGGCCGGGAAACGAGCCGCTGCAGCCCACAATGGTCAGCTTCACAGCTGCCCGCCGGGCAAAGCCGATTTCCCGGCGGCAACCATCCCGGGGCTGATCCGTGCCATCGAACCCGTCGGGTAATGGGCCGAGACGTGGGACACGTGCTCCACGCTGAGCACCTCCGGCCCCAGGAACCGTCGGGCCAGCACCTCGAAGGTCGCCGCGTCTCCGGTGGCCAGAAAACTGTGCACGGGCGCCGGCGCGGCGGTGCGCTCCAGATCGTGGCTGACCAGTGCCCGGTAGACGTCCTTGGCAGTCTCCTCCGCGCTGGATACCAGGGTGACGCCGTCGCCCATGCAGTAGGAAATGACACCTGTCAGCAGCGGATAATGCGTGCAGCCCAGCACCAGAGTGTCCACCCCGGCGGTCCTGAGCCCGGCGAGGTAGCGCTGTGCGGTGGAGAGCAGCTGCGGACCGGCGGTAATCCCGGACTCAACGAATTCGACAAAGTCCGGACAGGCTACGGACGTAATCTGCAGGTCCGGTGCAGCAGCGAAGGTGTCCTCATAGGCACGCGAGCCGATGGTCGCCACCGTCCCGATGACGCCGACCCGCCCGGTGCGGGTGGCTGCGACCGCCCGCCGGACCGCCGGCTGGATCACTTCGATCACGGGGATTGAGTACCGCGCGGTATAGCGTTCCCGGGCATCGCGGAGCACCGCAGCGGAGGCGGTATTGCAGGCAATGACCAGCAGCTTCACCCCGGCGTCCACCAACTCATCCATCACACCCAGGGCATTTGCCCGGACGTCGGCGATAGGAAGCGGGCCGTACGGGCCTCTGGCCGTGTCCCCGACGTAGAGAATCGATTCATTGGGCAGCTGGTCGATCACGGCACGGGCGACGGTGAGTCCGCCAACGCCGGAATCGAAGATGCCGATGGGACGGTCCGCCCGGTCAGTCGATGCGCTGCTCATAATCGTCCCAGACTAAAGGGTCCGTGCCTCGCGTGGTAACTTTTGCCGCCGTCGGCTTCGTCACAGTGACGCGCCGCCCCGGTCAACTCCCCGGTCGGCCCACCGGTCCCCGCCGAAGACCCGGCCACCGTCTCAGCCACGGTCCTTCAGGCCCAGCAGCATGGCCTGGACAAGGCCTTCCTGTAACCAGGAAACGAAGTTGTACACCAGTGCCAGGTACGTGTCGACGTCGTCGGCCTGAGACCAGTCCTGCAATTGGTGAATCCGATCGGCATCCGCTTCGCCGCGGATACTCAGCCGTTCGCCAAGCACCAGCCGCACGTCGTTCAGGGCTATGGCCCAGTGCTTGGCCTGCTCGTCATTGAGGACCATTTTGTCCGAATCCAGGTCCAGGGCAGCGGCCCGCAGCGCGCCGATTTTATTCTCCCGCAGCGAGCGTTCGGTGAGCTGTCGGAACTCAAGGGCCGTCGCCGTGGATGCCGCGTCCACGGCCGTGACCACGTCCGGCAAGAGCCGCTTGAGCGCCGGATCGGTCGGGACGCTGACGTCCATGTCCAACCCGATCAGCGCCGCGAGCGGGTCCATATGGGCCGCTGACGCAGGCTCCAGCATGTCAATAATGTCGGCAAAAAGGTTGCGCAGCAGATCCCGTTCCGCCTGCTCCAGCTGTCCCGTGATTCCCTTGCGACCGTATTTGAAAGCCTTCGCCACGTAAATCAGGACCCCGTATTCATATCGTCTTTTTGCACGGTGGCCCAGAGACCGTAACCGTGCATGGCGACGGCGTCGGCCTCCATTTTTTCCTTACCGCCGTGCGCCACCGCGGACCGCCCGTTCGTGTGTACCTGCATCATCAGCTCTGCCGCTTTCGCCTCGGAATAGGCAAAATATGTCTGGAAAACGTAGCTGACGTAGCTCATCAGATTGACCGGATCGTTCCAGATAATCAGCACCCAGGGTACGTCCGGGGCGCTGAGCTCATGGGTATGGGTTTCCCGGGCAAGGTCGGGGGCGGTACTGACGGTCATATGTCCATTCTAGTGCGGCCGCACTAGAGTAAATTTCGTGACTATCTCGCCTCCTTGGGACCAACCCGCCACTTCCTTGTATACGGACCACTACGAGTTGACCATGCTGCAGGCCGCTTTGCACTCGGGCGCAGCACACCGCCGCAGCGTCTTCGAAGCGTTCGCCCGGCGGTTGCCGGACGGGCGGCGCTACGGCGTCGTCGGCGGGACCGGGCGGCTGTTGGAGGGAATCGAAAAGTTCCGTTTTGGCCCGGCCGAGCTCGAATTCCTGGACCGGAACAAGGTGGTCAATGAGCAGACGATTAACTGGCTGGCGGACTACCGGTTTTCCGGCAATATCTACGGTTACGCGGAGGGCGACGCCTACTTCCCGAACTCCCCCATCCTGATCCTCGAGGCGACCTTTGCTCAGGCCTGCGTCCTGGAGACCTATGTGCTCTCCGTGCTCAACCACGACAGCGCGATAGCCGCCGCCGCGTCCCGGATGGCCGGTGCCGCCGGCGGGCGGCCGTGCATTGAGATGGGTTCACGCCGCACCCATGAGGAGTCCGCCGTTGCTGCCTCCCGAGCCGCCGTCATTGCCGGTTTCGCCAGCACCTCGAATCTGGAATGCGGGCGCCGGTACGGTGTGCAGACGGTCGGGACCGCCGCGCATTCCTTTACCTTGCTGCACGATTCGGAGCGGGCGGCTTTTTCCGCGCAGCTTCAGTCCCTGGGCGTGGATACCACCTTGCTCGTGGACACCTACGACGTCGAGGCAGCGGTGCGCACCGCCGTCGATCTGGCCGGCCCCGGGCTGGGCGGGATCCGGTTGGATTCCGGCGATCTGCTGGCGCAGGCGCGCGAGGTGCGCACGCTGCTGGACTCGCTCGGGAACACCCGGACGCGGATCACCGTGACCTCGGATCTTGATGAATATGCCATCGCAGCCCTCGCCGCGGCGCCGGTGGATTCGTACGGCGTGGGCACGTCGCTGGTGACCGGGTCGGGCGCGCCGACGGCGGGCATGGTCTATAAGCTGGTCAGCCGGGAGGACGACGACGGCACGTTCGTTCCGGTGGCGAAGACCGCGAAGAACAAAACGTCCCTCGGCGGCAGAAAGCACGCGCTCCGGCGCCGGGATGCGAAGGGCAAAGCCACGGCTGAGGTCATCGGCATCGGGCACCCGCCGCAGGATGACGGCGACGACCGGCCGCTGCTGCAGCAGTTCATGGCCGACGGCGTGCTGACGCCGGGTTGGACGGGCGCCGAGGGTGTACGCCGGGCCGCCGAAAGACACCTCGCGTCGATGGCCGAGCTGCCCGGCTCGGCGCTGCGGCTCCAGCGCGGCGAACCCGTTATCCCAACCGAATTTGAGGAGGCATCATGACGCAGGCATTGATCATTGTCGACGTACAGAACGATTTTTGCGAAGGAGGGTCACTGGCCGTCACCGGCGGAGCCGCTCTGGCCGCGGACGTCAGCGAACTGCTGGACACCAGCGTGGACTATGACTACATCGTGGCCACCCAGGACTGGCATATCGCCCCCGGCACGCATTTCTCCGACTCCCCCGACTTCATCACCAGCTGGCCGGTCCATTGCGTCGCCGACAGCCGCGGGGCCGCCCTGCACCCGGATCTGGACACCGAAAACATTGACGCGTACTTCCGCAAGGGCCAGTTTGATGCTGGCTACTCCGGCTTTGAAGGGCTGTTGGCGCCGGAGGATGAAGTGCGCACCGGCGAGCACACGCCCGGCGCTTCCGGTGGCATCGCGGATGATGAAGCCGAGGATGAGGACAACGACGGTTTTGGTCCGGGCAGCCCGTCCGCGGCCGCAGGAACCGTCACGCTGGATGACTGGCTGCGCGAGCGCGACGTCGACTCGGTCACCATTGTGGGATTGGCCACTGACCATTGTGTCCGGGCCACCGCTTTGGACGCCCTCGAGGCCGGCTATGACACCACCGTACTGACCGACCTGGTTGCCGGCGTCGCGCCTGACACGGCGGCGGCCGCACTCGAGCAGCTTGCCGACGCCGGAGTGGAGCTCCGCAGCTCCTGAGCTTCCCATCCCGCTGTGGCCGCGCGCGGGGCTATTTGCGCCCGATGAACCAGCCCTGCAGCTTCTTCAACCGGCCCTGCAGCTGTTCCTCATTGGCCTGCGCCACCGCAGGTCCCCCGCAGCTGCGCCGCAGCTCGCTGTGCACCAGGCCGTGCGGCATTCCCGATCGTGCCGACCAGGCCGAGACGTTCTTGGCCAGTTCATTGCGCAGTTCGGTAAGCATCCGGTGGTCGATCACGGCCGGCGCGCCGTCCGGGGCAGGGGCGGCAACCGCGGAAGTGGGCTTGCGGCGGCGGGACTGCTGCTCTGCCTGACGCTGGCGGAGCAGCACACTCATCTGATCGGCGTCCAACAACCCGGGAATGCCGAGAAAATCGAGTTCGTCCTCGCTTCCCATCTCGCCGCCGGTACCGAACTCGCCGCCGTCGAACAAAACCCGGTCAAAAGATGCCTGCGATTCAAGCGCCTCGAACTTGAACTTTTCCAGCGTGTCCGAGCCTTTTTCCTCCCGGTTCGCCTCCAGCATCTCGGCGTCTTCGGTGACGAACCCGTCCGCTTCGGCCTCCGGCCTGTCCAGCGCATGGTCCCGTTCCACTTCCAGCTGATTGGCCAACGCCATCAGGTTCGGCACGGACGGCAGGAAGACCGACGCCGTTTCCCCGCGCTTGCGCGCCCGCACAAAGCGTCCCACGGCCTGCGCAAAAAACAGCGGCGTCGCCGTCGAGGTCGCGTACACGCCCACGGCCAGTCGAGGCACGTCAACGCCCTCGGAGACCATCCGCACGGCGACCAGCCAGCGCTTCTGGCCGGCGGAAAATTCCTCGATTTTGTGCGAGGCCTTGGCATCGTCGGAGAGGATCACCGTGGGGGATTCCCCGGTGATCTTCTTCAGCGTGCCGGCATAAGCACGTGCGTCCTCGTGGTCTGTGGCAATCACCATGCCGCCGGCATCCGGAACCGCCCGCCGCACTTCGGTGAGCCGCTTATCCGCGGCAGCCAGGACGGAGGGAATCCATTCGCCGGTCGGGTTCAGCGCCGTCCGCCAGGCCTGCGAGGTAATGTCCTTGGTTACCGGCGCCCCCAGCGAGGCTGACATCTCCTCACCTGTCCCGGTGCGCCAGCGCATCTGGCCCGAATACGCCATGAACATCACCGGGCGCACCACATGGTCCCGCAGCGCTTCGCCGTAGCCGTAGGTGTAGTCGGCCTGCGAACGCCGGATCCCCTCGCGGTCTTCCACATATTCAACAAACGGAATGGCCGCCGTGTCCGAGCGGAACGGGGTGCCGGTCAGAGCCAGCCGGCGGGAGGCTGGCTCAAAGGCCTCGCGGATCCCGTCGCCCCAGGACAAAGCGTCCCCGCCGTGGTGGATCTCATCGAGAATCACCAGCGTGCGGGCCGCTTCCGTCTTGGCCCGGTGCAGCATCGCCTTGCTGGCAACCTGGGCATACGTCACGGCGACACCCATAAAACCGCGTCCGTGCTTGCCGTCGGCATTCTTGAAGTTCGGATCAATCGCGATCCCCACCCGGGCCGCTGCATCGGCCCACTGCCGCTTCAGGTGGTCGGTCGGCGTAACAATGGTCACGCGGTTCACCACACCGCGCTCAATCAG
This sequence comes from Actinomycetales bacterium, assembly GCA_038242035.1. Classification (GTDB taxonomy): domain Bacteria; phylum Actinomycetota; class Actinomycetes; order Actinomycetales; family Micrococcaceae; genus Arthrobacter_M. Next base: position 396 of record JBBSSN010000111.1, on the reverse strand, counting down.
CTCCGTGGCTATCCGCAGTGCAAACGTCGTCTTTCCCGCACCGGGCGTGGCTACCGCAAGGAAATCCTGCGGTTCGGTGGCAAAATATCTCTCGATAGCCTGCGCCTGCCACGCGCGCAGCTTCGGAGCAGTTCCCCAGGCGGCGCGTTCGGGGTACGCAGGAGGCAGCGCGGGGCCGCCAAAAAGGGTATCCGTCACGGCTGAAGACCTCCGGGCCGGGTGCGCAGCGCCGGGACACGCAACAGCTGACCCAGTGCCGGGATGAACTCACCGGTCAGCGGGTAAATGAAAACCGTCAGCACCTATTTATCGGAGCCCGGCTTGTCTTTGCCCTTATCTTTACCCGGACGCAACCCGTCATAGATGGCCTTGCATTCGGGGCAGACCGGGAACTTC
>JBBSSN010000110.1:0-6805 GCA_038242035.1 Actinomycetales bacterium | reverse complement strand
CTTCGCGAATGAGCGTACTCGTCAGCTCAACTCCGGCGGGCACGCCCTCGATAATTCCCACAAGTGCCGGGCCATGGGATTCTCCGGCAGTCAACCAACGCAACATAGTTCCCATCCTGCCATGACCGTGTCTCGCAGCGATGCACTTCTACCGCCGGGAAACGCCTAAAGCGTCACACATTACATTGATGACATCGGCTGTGATAAAGACATGCTCGTCGGTAAAGAGCCGGACCTGTTCCACACCCTGATAGAGCAGCATCTCGATTCCCGGCACAATTGTCCCGCCGCTGCATTGCCAGCGGGCCGCCAGGGCGCTGGGCCACGGGTCGTACGCAACGTCGAGCAGCAGTTTCCCGACCAGGGACGACGGCGGCACAAGGGCTGCGAGCGGATCGGCTGCACGGGGAGGCAAAGTGGAGATGACGACGTCGTAGCCCGACAACGCCGCTGCGGCACCTTCCCACCCCCGTAGCCGGCAATCGAGCCCGACGGCGGCGCCGACGTCGACCGCCTGAACGGTCCCGGTCCGTCGTGGCGAACCCATGCCACGGATGAAAATATCGGCCGCTGGCGCACCAAGTTCTTTGAGCGCGGCCACTGCAGAAACCGCCGTTCCTCCACCGCCGAGGATGGCCGATCTGGGCTCCGGGCCGATTCCGGCGAATCGAAGGGCATTGACGATGCCAGCGACGTCCGTATTGTGCCCCACCAGCCGCTGACCGTCCGGACGCGACCGGTCCACGACGACGGTATTCACCGCCCCCAGTCTGGCAGCGGCAGGATCAACTGCGTCCAGCAGCGGCAGAACGGCCGCTTTCAACGGCATTGTCACCGACAGCCCGTACCAGTTGCGCTCCGCCCGCACCCGGGCCAGAAGGGGTTCCAGATCGGAAACGTCGGTGTCAATCGCCGAATAGAGGTAGCTCAGACCAAGCCGGGCGTAGGCTGCGTTATGCAGGGCCGGCGACCGTGAATGTCCAATCGGATGGCCCAAAACAGCCCCGTGGAGGGCGGCCCCTCTCCACGGGACCGTGTTATCCCGGGCAGATGGGGCTACTTGCATTTCCCTGCGTTCGCATTGCACCAGGCCTGGTACTTGGCCACATTTTTCAAATGGTCCGCGTAGGTGGTCGCGTACAGCGTCTCCCCGGTGGTGAGATTGACCGTTACCCAGAAATAGTAGGGGTTGGCCTGCGGATGCGCGGCGGCATTGATCGCCTTTGCCCCTGGGGAGCCAATCGGCCCTACCGGTAGTCCGGGATTGGCGAACGTGTTGTACGGGTTGCTGGCATCCTTCTTTTGCGCATCCGTAATATTGTAGGTTTTCAGGCCAAGTCCGTAGGCCACCGTTGCGTCGGATTCCAGCCGGCCGCCGGTCTCCGCATTGGGATTATGCAAGCGGTTTTCGATGGCTCCGGAGATCAAGGCGTAATTGGCCTCGTTGCCCTCGAACTCGATAATGCTGGCAATTGTCAGCACCCGATACTGATCGGCCGGATCGGTGACGCCGTCCTTGACCAGAGCGTCCTTGGTGGCTTGGACCAGCTGGGCCAGAATCTGTTCCGCTGTCATCTCGATCGGGAAACGGTACTCCCCCGGCGCGAGGTAACCTTCCAGACTTTTTGCGGCGGGCGGAAGCCCGAATTTGGCGGGAGTCCTGGCCAGGGCCGTGTACGTTGCTTCGTCGATGCCGGTGGACTTGGCCAGCAGCGCCAGAACCTCCGGCTGCCGCAGGTTCTGATCAATGGCGGCATAGTGGACCTTGTTATTGTCCGGCGCCAGCAGCACCGATACCGCGTCGGAGGCTTTCATCTCGAGCTTGAGTCCGAACGACCCGGGCTGAATCAGCGTGTTGCCCTTCGCCGCGGTCAGCGCATCCAACACCGCGGACTCGCTTGCCGCGACGCCCTGGGCGACCAGGTCCGCTGCAACAGTCCGACCGCTTGCCCCGGGCGCGACAATGAACGTCACTGTGCCATGGCCCGGCCCCGGATAATCCTTTGCGGTATCCGCCGTCAGGATCGGCCGCACGGCCTGGAAAGCAAAGAATGCCACGGCGACAAAGACCGCAACGACGAGCAGGAATATAACCGTCCGACGGCGGCGGACCCGTTTTGAGACCCCCCGGACACGCCGGCTCGGCAGCTGTTCAGCCTCGGGCGGAAGAAGCTGCTCCGTCTGCCCGCCCAGTGGGTGCGGAAGCGGATCTGTGCCGTGGCCGCCGGAATCGGGACGATCCCCAAAGATGTGACTCAAATGGATCGACCTCGTTCGGCGCTGTCTCGTTCGGCGCTGCCTTGTTCGGCGCTGCCTCGTTCGGCGCTGCCTCGTTCGGCGCTGTCTCGTTCGGCGCTGTCTCGTTCGGCGCTGCCTCGTTCGGCGCTGCCTCGTTCGGCGCTGTCTCGTTCGGCGCTGTCTCGTTCGGCGCTGCTAGGGCTGATGCCGTTCTCGGGGCTGATGGCGCTGTCCTTCCCTTGAGGCGTATTGCCGGCGCGCCCCAACGCGCCGCTTCGCCGTCCTGTCACTATGGTTCCGGCACTGCTGCCGCGTGATTTCTCGATGTCAAGGGCATGCTGCAAAATTCCCACTGCCGCCACCTGATCCACTACTGTACGATGCCGGCGGCTGCTCATGCCAGCAGCCTGCAGCGACTGGTGAGCTGTCACGGTACTGAGACGTTCGTCCACCATCCGTACCGGCACCGGGTTTTGAGCATCGAGGAGCGCATCCACCAGCAGCTCGGCGTAGCTGCGGGCCATCTGGGCCGATGCCCGCTCCTGCCCGCTCATGGTCCGCGGCAGGCCCACGTAGATGCAGACCACGCCCCGCTCCCGCGCTTCCCGCACCAGGACCCGGACATCGTGGTTCTTCTTGGTGTCCCGGTTCAGCGTCCGCACCGGCGTCGCCAAAATGCCGTGCGGATCGCAGGATGCCAAGCCAACCCGCACGGTGCCCACATCCACCCCCAGCTTTACGCCGGGCAAGGGGCCGGCCTCCGACTCAGGCATGAGGACCCCTTAGGCGCGCTGCTCGATCGCGCCGACGACGGCGGCAAGGGCGGCCGGTACCTGCGCCGGGTCGCTGCCACCACCTTGCGCCACATCATCCTTGCCTCCGCCGCCGCCGCCGAGGATTCCCGCCGCCAGCTTGACCAGTGCACCGGCCTTCACTCCGGCCACCCGGGCAGCTTCGTTGGTGGCCACCAGCACCATCGGACGCCCGTTGGCAACGCCAGCGACGGCAACCACCGCGGCAGCAGAGCCGAGACGGTTCCGCAGATCCAGCGCCAGCGTACGGAGGTCATCCGCGCCGCCAACAGCGCCGCCGTCGTGCGCGATCACCTGCACGCCCGCCAGGAAACGAGCGGTACCGACCAGCGCGGCCGCCTGTGCGGCCAACTGATCCTTACGCAGGCGCTCAAGTTCCTTCTCGGCCGTCTTCAGCTTGGTCAGCGTGGCCGCCAACCTCTCCGGCAGAAGGTTCGAGGGGACGTTGAGCATATCGCTGAGCTCGGTGACGAGCGCACGCTCGGCGGCCAGATGCCGGAAAGCGTCCATCCCGACGAACGCTTCAACACGCCGGTTGCCCGAGCCGACGGACTGGTCCCCCAGCAGCGTCAGGCTGCCAATCAACGAGGTGCTGGCTACGTGGGTTCCACCGCAAAGCTCACGCGACCAGGCGCCGTCGATCTCCACAACCCGCACGTCGCTGCCGTAGTTCTCGCCGAACAAGGCCGTGGCGCCCAAGGCCTTGGCATCGGCCAGCGCCATGACGTTCGTATCCACACGGTAGTTATTCCGGATGGCAATATTGGAGACTTCCTCGATCTCGGACCGGGTGGCGGAGCTCAGCCCCTCGCCCCAGGAGAAATCAAAGCGCAGGTAGCCGGCCTTATTAAACGAACCGCGCTGCAGCGCCTCCGGGCCCAGAATCTGGTGCAGCGCGGCGTGCACAATGTGCGTGCCGGTGTGCGCCTGCTCCGCTGCATGCCGGCGCTGCCGGTCCACTGCCGCACGGACCATGGCGTCCGCGGGCATCTCCCCCTCGCGGACTATGGCCTTGTGCACGCTCAGCCCCTTGACCGGCCGCTGAACGTCCAGGACCTCAGCGACAAACCCGTCGCCGGTGAGCAGCCCGGTATCAGCGGCCTGGCCGCCCGCCTCGGCGTAGAACGGTGTCTGCGCCAGCACGATTTCGATTTCGTCTCCGGTGGAGGCGTGCGCCACTTTTGTGCCGCCGGACAGGATAGCGCGGACGCGGGATTCACCATCCAGCTCGTCATACCCGGTGAAGACGGTTTGCCCGCCGGCCAGGAGTTCGTTGAACACGGACAGGTCAGCGTGACCGCTCTTCTTGCCGCGGGCATCGGCCTGCGCACGCTGGCGCTGCTCCAGCATCAGGGAGCGGAACCCTGCCTCGTCCACAGCCAGGCCCGCTTCTTCGGCCATTTCCAGGGTCAGGTCGATCGGAAAACCATACGTGTCATGCAGCGCAAAGGCTTCCGCCCCGGAGAGGGAGGTGCCGGCGGCCCTGGACTCGGTCACGGCCTCCTCCATCCGGGCCGTTCCGCTGGCGATGGTGCGCAGGAAGGACTTCTCCTCCGCATAGGCGATTCGGGCTATCCGCTCGAAATCGGCCTCAACCTGGGGATACACGCCCTTCATGGCGTCCCTGGATGCCGGCAGCAGCCCGGGCAGGCAGGCCTGTTCCACGCCGAGCAGGCGCATCGCGCGGACGGCACGGCGGATCAGCCGACGCAGCACATAGCCGCGGCCTTCGTTGGAGGGGGTGACGCCGTCGGAAATCAGCATCAGGGCGGATCGGATGTGGTCCGCCACCACCCGCATCCGCACATCGTCGGTGTGGTGCGGGTCGGCAGTGGTCTCGGCGCTGGTGTATTCCTTGCCCGAAATGGCCGCGGCGGCGTCGAGCACCGGACGGACCTGATCCGTTTCGTAGAAATTCTCCACGCCCTGCAGGATCAGAGCCAGCCGCTCCAGCCCCAGCCCGGTATCGATGTTCTTCTTGGGCAGCTCGCCGGCGACGTCAAAGTCTTCCTTGCTGCGGACCGCCGATAGCTGGTACTGCATGAAAACAAGATTCCAGATTTCGATGTACCTCACATCGTCGACTGCCGGCCCGCCGTCCGGACCATAGGCCGGCCCGCGATCGTAGTAGATCTCCGAGCACGGACCGCCGGGGCCGGGCTGCCCCGTATGCCAGTAATTGTCCTTTTTGCCCATCCGCTGGATACGCTCCGCCGGGAGTCCGGCAATCTGCTGCCACAGCGCGGCTGCCTCGTCGTCGTCCAGATAGACGGTCACCCACAGGCGGTCCTTGTCCAGACCGTAACCGCCGTCGCTGATGCTGCTGGTCAGCAGTTCCCAGGCGAAGCCGATTGCTTCCTTCTTGAAGTAGTCGCCAAAGGAAAAGTTGCCGCACATCTGGAAAAAGGTTCCGTGCCGCGCCGTCTTGCCGACCTCTTCAATGTCGCCTGTACGGATGCACTTCTGCACACTGACGGCCCTGTCATAAGGGGCTTCCTCGCGCGCTGTGAGGTACGGGATGAAGGGCACCATGCCGGCAACTGTGAAAAGCAGTGAAGGATCACTGGAAACCAGCGACGCGGACGGGACCGCCGTGTGAGCCTTGCTGGTGAAAAACTCGATCCATCGGCGTGCGATTTCCTGCGACTGCATGACCCTGGGGGACCCTTCGTTAATGTCTGGCGAAAAAGAGACTAAATTGACGGCCCGACGGCGGCGCGGCGGCCGGTTGCACCGGCCGGGTCCGCCGCGTCCAGGCCAAGCGCGCCGCGCAAATCGCCTTCGCGCTCGCTCATACCCTCGCGTACCGCGTCGGCAAAATTATGGATACTGTCGCTGAGCTGGCCCACGGCCCGGTTCAGCCCCGCCGGACCCAGCGCCCCGCGCGCCTGCGTCACCTTACGGACGGCGATGGCGCCAATGGCGATGCCCATGCCGAGCCAGAAAATCTTCTTCATGTTCCGGTAGCTCCTTGGTCTGTGCCAGCTCCTGAGGACGGCTGGCGTGCTGCGATGCTCTCTAGCGGCTGCGCGAATGCCTGGATGTCTTGGCCCGTCGGCCGGCCACGGCGGAGCGGACACCGTAGGAGAACGCGGCCACCTTAATCACCGGTGAACCGACGGTCGCTGCCAGCAGAGAGGACAACGCGGAGATATTCGCCGTCGCGTCCGAAACGTTGGTGGAAATTCCGTCCACCTTCTGCAGCTGCGCGTTCGTGGTTGACACCGTTGCGGTCACCTCGTCGATCAGCGGCGTCGTCCCCTCACTAAGGGTTGCAATGGTGCGCCGGACTTCGTCGAAGACCCGGCCGAGCTTGAACACCGGGACGGCTAAAATTCCCACCAGAACGGCAAAAACGCCTGCTGCTATAAGGCCTGCAATGTCTCCACCGGACATAGGTGAGAGCCTCTTTCTCTTGTGCGTGAAGGAAAAACTGCGTCGTGCTTCGTTAAGTACCTTACCTACAAAGAAGCCCGCGGCGTGTGCCACGGGCTTCTCTACAGGCTGCTAGCGGTCCGTATTCCCGTCCCGGATTCCTGGAACGGGGCCACGCGCCAAGAGAACTTGGCACGAGGAGAACTCAGCTGATGATCAGCGTGAGTAGAACTCAACGGATCATTAGCGTGAGTAGAACTCAACGACCAGCTGCTCTTCGCAGGTCACGGGGACCTCCGAGCGCTTCGGGCGGCGGACCAGGCGGGCCTGGAGGCTTTCCAGCTTGACGTCCAGGTAGGCCGGCACCATCGGAAGCACAT
>JBBSSN010000109.1:0-6833 GCA_038242035.1 Actinomycetales bacterium | reverse complement strand
TCCTTTCCATCGTCGCGGAAGTTTCCGCAGTGGAACCAGGACGAGATCAAGGATGCGTTGCCCACGGATATCGGGTACCGATGGATCCGGGATCTTGGCGGCCGCAGGCATACGCCCGCTGGTGTGACGAGTCCTAATGGTGCCTGGAGAGTCAAGGCATTCCGTGACTACGCCGATTACATGGCGACGGAGGACTTCGGGTCCGGGCTCATTGAGCTGCTGCAGGTCGCGAACGAGTCGCTGCCGGCGATCATGTGCAGCGAGGCAGTGCCGTGGCGGTGTCACCGACGGTTGATTACGGACGCGCTCATCGTCGCAGGGGTGGAAGTTTTCGACATCATGTCAATCTCCTCGACGAGGCGGGCGAAGATGAACGCGTTCGGACGGGTGCAAAACGGAAAGATCACCTATCCGGAATCAGGAGGATGAGCATGGATCTGGTAGCGGAAGTGCGCACAATGGTAGTGACGATTCCACCGGGCTGCGTCGCCGCCTACGGCGAGATAGGACGCGCACTTGGAATCGGGCCCCGACAGGTGGGCCGGGCCGTTTCGCTGCTTGACGACGACGTACCGTGGTGGCGAATCGTTCACGCTGACGGCACACCGGCAACATGCCATGAAGGAAAAGCTCAAGCGCTGCTCGAAGCGGAAAATGTTCCGTTCCGCGGCGGCCGCGTCGACATGGCCAAGATTCGGGCCTCTCGCATCGATTAACCTTGCCGACGCCGAGTGCTGTGGCTTTCAGCGTTCGATGTCATATTTTCTGCAGCGTTCGGTGTAAAAGGCGACGGCTGAAGTCGGTAGGTGTAGCAGGATCACGCAGCGGCCGAAGAGTTCACCTGAAAGCATGGCGACGGCGTTTAGCGTGCCGTAGTCAGCGGCTCGCCCGCCGGACATGGCCAGAGGAGCGCGCCGCCCTGCCTCCGTCGCCCCGCCGTCGCCCTTTTTAACCAAAGAGCTCGAAGCGGACCTGTCCGTCCCCGGTGACCATGCTCACTTGGGCGGCGGCCTGTTCCCGGACGGGCACGTCGCTGAGAGCGGCCAGATACCGACGGTGCTCGGACAACGAAGCGACGGCGGCCGCGATGCTGGCCGAATCCACCCGTTGGCTATGTGATGGCTCGGTGGAAGCAACGCCAACCCATCGCACCCGATGAGGCGGCAGTCCCTCGGCCAGCAATTCAGGGAAGATCCATTCGTTGCCCGCATCCGCGGCAGCATCCAAAACGGACCTCCCCAATACCCGGTGATCGGAGCTGTTCCACACCCCTGGGCGCCACGTCTGGCGATGGTTCAACGTAATGACCAGCGCGGGTTTTTGCCGGCGGATCTCCCGGGCAATGAGCCTGCGCAGTTGCAGACCCTCTTCGAGCCTGCCGTCCGGAAGATCCAGGAACTGCAGATGGTGGACGCCGACGTGAGAGCAGGCCCTGCGCTGCTCCTGGACGCGCAGCGGCCCAGCCTCGGCCGGATTCATTCCGGCGATCCCCGCCTCACCGCGGGTTGCCAGCAGGTAACCCACGTCCTTACCTGCAGCAGTCCATTGCGCAACTGCCGCCGCCACGCCGTATTCCGGGTCGTCCGGATGCGCCATCACCACCAGGGCACGTTGCCAATCGTGGGGAAACGGCTCAAGCTCACTCATCGCTGTCCTCTCGTTTGCGCCGGCATCTGCTGCACGGCTGTCCTTTTCCACCCGATGGTCTGCCCGCTCCTACCCGGTAGGCATTTTCTGAGCCACCGCGAAGATCCGCCGAAACGGGAAAATAGTTCCATGCCCCGTCGCCGGATACGCGCCGGCAAGCAGCGCGGCATACGTTTCCTCAAACTCCGCGGCGTCCGTTTCCCCCAACGCCCCCAGAATTGGGCGGAGCCCGGTGCCGCGTACCCAGTCGAGCACCGGGCGCTTTCCCGTTAGCACCTGGTGAAAGGTGGTTTCCCAGACATCGGCGGCACACCCCGAGTCGAGCAAAAGCCGCAGGTAATCGCCCGGCTCTCCGATGGCGTCCTCGTGCCGCAGCACCCCCGCCAGCGCATGCTGCCAGCGTTCGGAGGCGGCGACGTCGCGCATCAACGCGTGCGACGGCGAGCGGAAGTTACCGGGCACCTGCACAGCCAGCCACGATCCCGGATTCAAAGCACGCAGCCAGGCTACGATCAGCGTTTGGTGACCGGGCACCCATTGCAGGGCTGCGTTGGAGACCAGTACGTCGGTGTCCGGCTCCGGTATCCAGCCGGCGATGTCCGCCAACGCAAAGGAAAGGTTCTCCGGCGCATCTGGTGCATCCACAATCTGCTGCGCCGCTTGGATCATCTGCGATGAAGAATCCAGCCCCACCACCTGCGCTCCGGGCCAGCGGCGCGCCAATGACGCGGTCAGCGTCCCCGGTCCGCAGCCCAGATCAACCACCCGGCGCGGCTGTAGCGCACCAATACGCGCGGTCAGGTCAAAAAACGGCCGGTCACGGTGATCGCCAAACCGGACGTACTGCTCGGGATCCCAAACGGGCGCCATCCCCTGCTGCATCTGCCCGTGCCGGGCCGGCCCCTCCGGTGCCTGCCCTTCGGGTGTCTTCGATTCCATGGGGATGATCGTGCCACAGTATTAGCCCTTAAGCTTGAGGCATCATGAATCTTGCGCAGCAGCTTCCTCCCCGCACCTCCGACGCCCCCGAGCCGGACGCCGTCTTCATGGCCTTCCTGGAATGGGTCCAAGAGCGCGGACTGAGCCTTTACCCGGCGCAGGAGGAAGCGGTGATGGAACTCGTTTCCGGCAATAACGTCATCCTGTCCACGCCCACCGGGTCAGGCAAGTCTCTGGTGGCCGTCGGCGCCCATTTCCAAGCACTCTCGGCCGGACAGCGCAGCTACTACACCGCCCCGATCAAGGCGCTGGTTTCGGAAAAGTTCTTTGCCCTGTGCGACATTTTCGGCGCCCAGAATGTCGGGATGATCACCGGCGATTCCTCGGTCAACCAGGACGCACCAATCATCTGCTGCACCGCTGAGATTCTTGCCAACATTGCCCTTCGCGAGGGTGCCGCCGCGGATCTGGGCGTGGTGATCATGGACGAGTTCCATTTCTACGCGGACCCGCAACGCGGCTGGGCGTGGCAGGTTCCGCTGCTGGAGCTCCCGCAGGCTAAATTCCTGCTGATGTCCGCCACCCTCGGGGAGGTGGCAGGCTTTGAGCGCGAGCTGACGGAGCTGACCGGCCGGACGACGACGACGGTCTCCTCCGCAGAGCGCCCGATCCCGCTGCACTACTACTACGTGCAGACCAGCATCCACGAGACGCTCGAGGAACTGCTGAGCACCAAGCAGGTCCCGGTCTATGTGGTGCATTTCAGTCAGGCCGAGGCCATTGACCGGGCGCAAAACCTGATGAGCATCAATGTCTGCACCCGAGAGGAGAAGGACCGGATCGGCGACCTGATTGCCGGCTTCCGGTTCGCCGCCGGGTTCGGCAAGACGCTCAACCGGCTGGTCCGGCACGGCATCGGCGTGCACCACGCGGGGATGCTGCCCAAATACCGCCGGCTGGTGGAACAACTCGCGCAGGCGGGCCTGTTGAAGGTCATCTGCGGTACAGACACGCTGGGCGTCGGTATTAACGTGCCCATCCGGACCGTGCTGCTGACCGCGCTGAGCAAATACGACGGCGTCCGCACCAGGATTCTGCAGGTGCGCGAATTCCACCAGATTGCCGGCCGCGCGGGGCGTGCCGGCTACGACACTGCGGGGACCGTCGTCGTCCAAGCGCCGGAGCATGTGGTGGAAAACGCCAAGGCGATGGCTAAGGCGCACGCCAAGTTCGGCGATGATGCGAAAAAGCTTCGCCAGGTTGTGAAGAAGAAACCGCAGGACGGCTTTGTCAGCTGGGGTGAGCCCACGTACAACCGACTGGTGGAATCCGTCCCGGAACCTTTGACGTCCAGTTTCACCATTACGCACGCCATGCTGCTGAACCTGCTGGAGCGCCCCGGCGATCCGTTCCAGGCGGCGCGCCGGCTGCTGACGAGTAACCGGGAACCGCGTGCGGCGCAGCTGAAGCTGATGCGCAAGGCGCTCGGTATTTACCGTGAGCTCCTGGGCGCCGGAATCCTGGAGCGCATCCCGCCCGAGGAGCAGACCGGGGATGGCCGCACCGTGCGGCTGACCGTGCACCTGCAACTGAACTTTGCCCTGAACCAGCCGCTCTCCCCCTTTGCCTTGGCCGCGCTGGAGCTGCTGGATCCCGAGTCTGCCGGTTACGCTCTGGACGCGGTCTCCGTGATTGAGTCCACCCTGGAAAAGCCACGGCAGATTCTCTCTGCCCAGCTGCGGCACGCCCGCACCGAGGCCATCACAGCGATGAAGGCCGAGGGGATGGAATACGACCAGTGGATGGCCCTGCTCGATGCAGTTACCTACCCGATGCCGCTGGGCGAGCTGCTGCAGCAGTCCTTTGAGGTCTACCGCAAGGGTGCCCCGTGGGTCGGTGACTTCGAGCTGGCGCCGAAGTCCATTGTCCGGGATATGTATGAGCGCGCCATGAACTTCGGTGAGTTTGTCCAGTTCTACTCGTTGGCACGTTCGGAAGGCATTGTGCTGCGCTACCTGGCGGACGCCTATAAGGCGTTGCGCCAGACGGTCCCGCAGGACGCGTTGCGTGAAGACCTGGAGGACATTATTGCGTGGCTTGGCGAGCTGGTCCGGCAGGTGGATTCAAGTTTGCTGGACGAGTGGGAAGAGCTGACCAGCGGTGCCGCGCCACAGCCGCATGATGCGCCGCCGCCCCCGCCCCCGAGTCTGACCGGCAATGAGCGTGCGTTCCGGGTGATGGTGCGCAATGAAATGTTCCGGCGCATTGAATTGGCGGCCGCGGATAATTTCGAGGTGCTGGGGGCGCTCGACGACGGCGCCGGCTGGAACGCTGACCGCTGGGCCGACGCGTTGGACGCATATTGGGACGAGCACGAGTACCTCAACGATGGGCCGGCCGCCCGCGGTCCCGCGCTGCTGGAAATTACCCCCGCTCCCGGCGTGTGGAAGGTACGGCAGATCATTGATGACCCCGCCGGCAATCATGACTGGAGCCTTGAGGCAGAGGTGGACCTGGCGGCATCGGACGAGGCCGGGACCGCGGTGGTCCGCGTTCTCAATTTCAGCCGGCTCTGAGCCCTCGCTGCGCTGCCAGTCCAGTCCGTCAGCCGAGTCCGGCAGTCCGGTTAGGCCGATTCAGACGATAGGCTCGGAACATGTCTTTTATTCGTGCCGCTGTGCCCGCCGACGTCCCCGCCATTTTGTCCCTGATCCATGATCTCGCGGTCTATGAGAAGGAACCAGACGCCGTCAGGAACACCGAAGAGATGCTGATGCAGACGCTCTTCGGCAGTAATCCGCAGATCTTCGCGCATGTGGCGCTGGATAACGGAAGTGACGACGACGGCGGGGCCGCGGCAGCGCAGGCAGGTGACAGGTCGGACGCCGTTGTGGGCTTCGCCCTGTGGTTCCTGAACTACTCCACGTGGGAGGGCACTCACGGCATCTATCTGGAGGACCTCTATGTGCAGCCCCAAGCGCGCGGTGCCGGGCACGGCAAGGCGCTGCTGCGAACACTTGCCGGCATTGCGTCCGACCGGGGTTATGCACGGATGGAATGGAGCGTGCTGGACTGGAACGCGCCGTCGATCAGGTTTTACCAGGGACTCGGCGCTGCGCCGATGGATGGTTGGTCCGTCTTTCGACTCAGCGGTGAGGCATTGGCCAACTTCGGAAGCGCCCGGGCAGCGGCCGGCCAGGAGTTCCGATGAGCCAGGACCGTTCCTCAAACAAGGACCCGAACAAGCAGCTACATCGGCAAGGCAGCACGCACGAAACCCGAGGGATGCAGCTCACGGACCACTGGTTCACTGTCCCGCTGAACCACTCCCAGCCCAACGGGGAGCAGCTGGAAATCTTCGCCCGGGAAATAACGGCCTCCGCCTACGCCCCCGGCGAGGTGGCGGAGCTCCCGTGGCTGCTGTACCTGCAGGGCGGCCCGGGCGGCCGCGGCAATCGCCCTACCTCCCTTAACGGCTGGCTTAAAGAAGCCACCTCATCCTTCCGCGTGCTGATGTTGGACCAGCGCGGAACCGGTCTGTCCACCCCGGCCACACGCCAGACGCTGCCCTCGGTGGGAAACGCCGCAGCGCAGGCGGAGTATCTTTCGCATTTCCGGGCTGACTCGATCGTCGCTGATGCGGAACTCATCCGGGACGTAATTGCCGGCGCACCGTGGACCATTTATGGCCAGAGTTTCGGCGGGTTCTGTGCCCTGACCTATCTCTCCTTCGCACCCGAGGGCCTGCGCGGGGTATTGATCACCGGAGGCCTCGCCCCGTTGACCGGTTCTCCGGACCGCGTCTACCAGGCCACGTATGCCCGGGTAGCTGCCCGCAACGCCGAGTATTTTCTCCGTTACCCCGAAGACCGTGCCTTGACCAGCCGGATATTCCGGCACCTGGAAAACGTAACGGAGAACCTTCCGACGGGCGAGCGGCTAACGCCCGGGCGCTTCCAAATGGTCGGAAACCTCCTAGGCGGCAATACCCGGATGGACGCCCTGCATTACTTATTGGAAGACGCGTTCGTCTGCACTGCCGACGGCTGGCGCCTGTCGGATTTGTTCCTTAACGAAGTCGCGGCCCAGGTCAGCCGGGGGCCCAACCCCCTCTATGCGCTGCTGCACGAGTCAATCTATGCCCAAGGCAGGGCCACCAACTGGTCCGCCTCGCGGGTGCTTGACCAATACCCAAGCTTCCAACCCAGCGGCGAGGCGCCGCTGCTGACCGGTGAAATGGTCTACCC
>JBBSSN010000108.1:0-6859 GCA_038242035.1 Actinomycetales bacterium | reverse complement strand
GGCCAATGCGCCGAACAGCGAGTCAAGCGCCTGATCTGAATCGGTAAGCCACGGAATGATGGGCATCGCCATCACGCCGCAGGGCAATCCGGCTTCGCGCAGTCTGCTGATCAGGGCCAGCCGTGCCCGCGGCGAAGGGGTGCCGGGCTCCAGCGTGTGTGCCAGTACCTCATCGGTGAGGGCCAGCGAGATTCCCATTCCAATGGAGACCTGCTGCCCCGCAGCCTTGAGCAATGGAATGTCGCGGCCCAGCAACGTCCCTTTGGTCAGGATGGAAAACGGCGTCCCGGAGTCGGCTAGCGCTTTGATGATATCGGGCATGAGTTGGTACCTGCCCTCGGCGCGCTGGTATGGATCCGTGTTGGTGCCCAGCGCTACATGCTGGCGACACCAGGTGGATTTTGCCAGTTCCTTGCGCAGTACCTCGCCGGCATTGGTTTTCACGACCACTTGACTGTCAAAATCCATACCCGCATCAAAATCAAGATAGGTATGGCTCTTGCGCGCAAAGCAGTACACGCAGGCGTGCGAGCAGCCCCTGTAGGGGTTCACCGTCCAGCCGAAGGGCATTTTGGAGCCGGTGGCAACTTTGTTGAGCACGGACTTGGACACCACTTCGTGGAAGGTAATGCCGGCAAAATCCGGAGTGGATACGGTCCGGACCAGTCCCGCCAAAGGCAGCAATGCCGGGGCGGCTGCTGCCCTTTCCGGTGCTAATTCCTGAGTTTCCCAACGCATGTCATTAGTCGAACATAGATTCGATCCGATTGCAAGGGTCGTCCTTCTGCTCCGTACCCGGAGCGTGGCGGGCGTGCAGCGGCCCGCTCGCTGGACAGCTAGGTTAGCGTGAGTACATGCAGCGCCGCGGTTCCTGCCCGGCGTCGCCGTCGCCCCGTCGAGCAAAGGAGCCCGCGATGTCCAACCTGGCCACCATTCTGACCAACTCCGCACAGTCCAATCCAGCCGGTATTGCAGTCAAGATGGACGACGTCGA
Source organism: Actinomycetales bacterium (assembly GCA_038242035.1). Lineage (GTDB taxonomy): Bacteria > Actinomycetota > Actinomycetes > Actinomycetales > Micrococcaceae > Arthrobacter_M. Next base: position 5,865 of record JBBSSN010000108.1, on the reverse strand, counting down.
GATCAGCTATGCGGCGATGGACGCCTTGAGCAGGAAGGTAGCTGGTCTACTCAAGGACCGCGGTTTGGCAAAGGGAGACAGAGTTGCGTTGATCAGCCCCAACGTTCCGCTGATGCCCTCGATCTACTACGGCATTTTACGGTTCGGTGCCATCGTGGTGCCGCTGAATCCGTTGCTGAAGTCCCGGGAAGTTCAATACCATCTCGCCGATTCGGGAGCTAAGCTCGCTTTCGCCTGGGACGGCGTCCTTGGTGAGGTCGGTCCCGGGGCGGAGGCTGTCGGGGCGGACGTCATTTTGATCAACGCCGACCTGATGGGCCTTCTGGGGGCGGTCGAATCCGTGGATGAGACGGCCGAGGCGGCACCTGATGACACCGCCGTCATCCTTTACACCTCCGGTACCACGGGCCGTCCAAAGGGGGCCGAGCTCACGCACGAGAACCTGCGCAGTAACGGCGAATGTTCCACCGGTCTGTTCGGCGCCCAGATCAACGACGTGGTTTTCGGCGGCCTGCCGTTCTTCCACGTCTTCGGCCAGACCTGCGCACTGAACTCAGCGGTCATGACCGGCTGCACCGTGACCATCCTGCCAAAATTCGATCCGGTCAAGGCCCTGGAAATCATCGAACGGGACAGGGTCACCATCTTCGAGGGCGTCCCGACGATGTACATCGCTCTGCTGCGCGCCCGCGCCGCCGGGGACAACCGGGATAGGTTCGACGTCTCCAGCCTGCGCGTGGCAGCGTCCGGCGGATCCGCGCTTCCGTTGGAGGTGCTGCACGAATTCGAGCGGACCTTCGGCGCCACGTTGCTGGAGGGCTACGGCCTCTCCGAGACGTCCCCGGTGGTGTGCTTCAATCAGCTCGACGGCATCCGCAAGCCCGGGTCCATTGGCACGGAAGTCCACGGCGCTCAGCTTCGGGTCGTGGATGAGGACGGACACGACGTCGAGCCCGGGACCGTGGGCGAACTCGCCGTCGCCGGTGCTTACGTGATGAAGGGCTATTGGAACAATCCGGAGGCCACGGCGGCCGCCATCCCGGATGGTTGGTTCCGCACCGGGGATCTGGCGCGGATGGACGAAGACCACGTATTTTTCATTGTGGACCGCAAGAAGGACATGATTTTGCGCGGCGGGTACAACGTCTACCCCCGCGAGGTCGAGGAGGTGCTGTACGAGCATCCCGCCGTGGCGGAGGCCGCCGTCGTCGGGCGGCCCGATGACGTACACGGTGAGGAGATTATCGCCGTCGTCGCCCTGAAGGAGAATGCGGAAGGGACCGAGGATCCGGAACGCCTGGCGGCTCAGATCCGGGAATTCGTCAAGGACAGGATCGCGGCCTACAAGTATCCCCGCGAGGTGCTGATTGTTGATGCGCTGCCCAAGGGGCCGACGGGCAAAATCCTCAAGCGCGAAATCAGTACAGCTCCCACGTCACCGTAACCGCGGCGTCGACGCTGGTTTCCCCGGCGGCCAACGGGAGCGCGGTAACGCTTGATGCGCGGGCCATTAGGGGGACGGGCACAGGCCCGACGGCGGCGGACTCGCCTTCGATGACGGCGTGCACCGGGCCGAGGGAACGGCCGGCCAGTGCCGCGAACTGTCCGGCCTTGGCCTTGGCATCGGCCCAGGCCAGTTCCCGCGCCCGTGCGGCCGCCCGGGTCGGGTCGGCGACGGAGGGTTCCAAACCGTTCAGCCGGACGTCGTTGCCGCCGGCCTCCACCGCGGCTGCAATGACGTCCTGCACTTCGCTCCCGTAGTCCAGCTGGACGGCCAGGGAACTGCTGACCAGATAACCGGACACCACATTCCCTGATCCCTCCTGCCAGTTGGTCTCCGCCCGGACATTGAGCGCATTGCTGCTGATGTCTGTCGCCGGAACGCCCAGTGCCTGCAGCCGGGCCAGGATTGCCGTCACCGCGGCCGCTGCTGCGGAATAGGCATCCGGCACCGAACTCTGCCGGGTTTCAATGCCGACGCTGACAGTCAGCCTGTCGGGTGCCTGGCTGCAGGAGCCCCGGCCGGTCACCGTTACCTGCCCGGGCCCCACCGCGGGCTCCGCACCGGTAACGGGCCCGGTCGGGGGATCGGCTGCAGCGGAGGATGGGAACTGTTGCTGCCGTGCTGTCATCGGGATACCTCGGTTTCGGTGCGGGTTGTTGTGCCGGCTTGTGCGCGTCTGTGCGGCAAAAACGCCGGACCGTGGGATGGTGCCGGTACCCGCCGTCGTCGAGCCCGGCAAGGCGTTCGAAGAGGTTCCGGCTGCCTGGCTCCCCGGTGCGCCACAGCGAGAACAAAGCGGCGGCGGCGTAAAGGGGCAGAAACGGCAGGCCCAAACACCAGGCGTATTGCGTGCTGTGCCGCGCCTCATGATCCAACAGCGCCGGATTTGCATCAATGAACGTGCGGTCAGCGCGGTAAATCACCACGTTCCCCACGGTGAAGGCCCCGGCGATGGGGAGCCGCGGCCGGTATTCGGTAGCCAGGATCAGTCCCTGCGGCCCGGGCTGCAGTGCGCTGCCGCTCCGCAGCGCCAGCGCAAGCCCGGCGGGGGTGGACAGATTCAGCAGGTTCAATACCCTCCGGAGCCGCTGCCAGCCAGTCATGGTTCCATCGTAAGCCTGCCCGATTCCGGCGTCTGGCCGATAGCGCACCAGCTCAAGACCGGCGCACCTGCTGCAGCGGTGGCGATTGTCCGCAGCCGGTGCGCTCGCCCGCCGGATGTCGCCACAGCCGGTGCGATTGCCGCGCTGGCGGCCCCGGTGGAAACCGTGCCGGCCCCGCGGAAGCGGTGCGGCCCGGTGGAAACCGTGCCGGCCCCGCGGAACCTCTGGGGACCCGGCCCACGGCGCCGGTGGGAAGCCGCGACCCGGCGCCGCGCCGCGTTCAACTAGACTGAGCGGGGCGGGAAACCGACCCGCACTTTATCCTGACGAACTTAGGTAATAACAGTTGATGTCTGAGAATACAGAGACTCCCAGGAGCCCCGGGACCGCCGCTTCGGCCCCGGACCCAACCGATGACGGAGCCATAGGTGCCGCCGTCGAGCATACCATAGCCGCCTTTGCCGCCGCCGGCACGCTGGACGGACTCAAGGCCGCCCGGCTGGCCCACACCGGGGAGAAATCTCCCTTGAGTCTGGCCAACCGCGGCATCGGTGCGCTCGCAAAGGAGCAGAAGGCGGCGGCCGGAAAGCTGATGGGTGCGTCCCGTGGCCGGGTCAATAAGGCGCTCGCAGCCCGGACGGCGGAGCTGGAGGCCCAGGACGCAGCCCGGATCCTGCTTGAGGAAACCGTCGACGTTACCGCAGCGCCGCGTCGTCGCCGCGCAGGTGCCCGGCACCCCTTGTCCACCCTGCAGGAGCGCGTGAGCGACATCTTCGTCGGCATGGGGTGGGAAATTGCCGAGGGCCCGGAGCTGGAGAGCGAGTGGTTCAACTTTGATGCGTTGAACTTCAAACCGGACCATCCCGCCCGGGAAATGCAGGACACGTTCTTCGCGGAGCCGCCGCAGGCACATCTGGTGCTGCGCACGCACACGTCTCCGGTTCAGGTGCGGTCCATGCTGGAACGCGAGCTGCCGATTTATGTGCTGTGTCCGGGCAAGGTGTTCCGCACCGACGAACTCGACGCCACGCATACCCCGGTTTTCCATCAGTTTGAGGGCCTGGCGATCGACCGCAATCTGTCCATGGCGGACCTGCTGGGAACACTGGAGCACTTCACCCGCCAGCTGTTCGGCGATGAGGCCAAGGTCCGGCTGCGGCCCAATTATTTTCCCTTCACGGAACCGTCCGCGGAGCTGGATATCTGGCATCCGGGAGCCAAGGGCGGCGCGCGCTGGATCGAATGGGGAGGCTGCGGGATGGTCAACGCCAACGTGCTTCGGGCCGCCGGCATTGATCCGGAGATCTATTCCGGTTTTGCGTTCGGCATGGGCATTGAACGCGCACTGATGTTCCGCAACGAGGTCGGGGACATGCGGGACATGATTGAAGGCGATGTACGTTTCAGCGAGCACTTCGGGATGGAGATCTAAATGCGAATCCCTCTTTCATGGCTGCGCGAGTATGCCCAGGTACCGGCGGAGGCACGCGCCGAAGATGTCATGGCCGAGCTGGTCAAGGTGGGGTTGGAGGAAGAAGCCGTCCACCGGCCGATGGACCAGCTGCAGGGTCCGATCGTGGTGGGTCAGGTGCTGTCCGTGGTCAAGGAGCCGCAGACCAACGGCAAGACGATCAACTGGTGCGAGGTCAGGGTGGTCCCCGAGGGGCAACAGCAGACGCTGACGGGCGACGGCGTCGACCCCTCCGGTGTGCAGGGGATCGTCTGCGGGGCGCACAACTTCGAGGTGGGAGACAAGGTTGTTGTCACCCTTCCCGGTGCGGTGCTGCCAGGGGATTTCCGCATTTCGCCGCGCAAGACCTATGGTCACGTCTCCGCCGGCATGATTGCCTCGGTCCGCGAGCTGGGCATCGGCGAGGATCATGACGGGATCCTGGTGCTCGGCACATTGGGGCTGGATCCGGAGCTGGGCACGGATGCGCTGGAGCTGCTGGGACTCTACGACGAAGCCGCGGAAATCAATGTCACACCGGACCGCGGATACTGCTTCAGCATCCGCGGGGTGGCGCGGGAATACGCGCATGCCACCGGCACGGCCTTCACCGATCCGGCCGACGGCGTTAATGTCTCCGCTGCGTCCGGCCCGGGTTACCCCGTGCAGCTGCAGGACGAGGCGCCGATTTACGGCCAGCCCGGCTGTGGCAGGTTTGTGGCCCGAACCGTGCGCGGCGTCGACGCCACTGCACCCACTCCCACCTGGATGTCCTCCCGGCTGCGGCTGGCCGGCGTCCGGTCCATCTCCCTGGCGGTGGACATCTCCAACTACGTGATGTGGGAGCTGGGCCAGCCGCTGCATTGCTACGATGCGGACAAACTTTCCGGCGACATTGTGGTGCGCCGGGCCCGCAGCGGGGAAAAGCTGGAAACACTGGACGGCAAGGTGCGCGCACTGGACGCGGAGGACCTGCTGATCAGCGATGATTCCGGCGGCATCGGCATTGCCGGTGTGATGGGCGGGGCCGCGACAGAGGTTTCCGCCGGCACTACCAACGTGCTGATCGAAGCCGCCCATTTTGATGAAGTCAGCATCGGCCGGTCGCGCCGCCGCCACAAACTGCCCTCGGAGGCATCCAAACGTTTCGAACGCGGAGTCGACTGGCAGATTGCCGACGTTGCAGCCCAGCGGGTGGTGGACCTGCTGGTCGAGCTGGCCGGCGGAACCGCTGAGACGACGGTAACCGACGTTGGTACTAAACCTGAGCCCGTTGTCATCGGGCTCTCGGGTGCCTATGCCTCCGCGCGCATCGGCATCGATTACACCGATGAGCAAATAACGACGGCGTTAGGCGACATTGGTGCCACCCTCACCCCCGGTGCGGTGCAAGGTGCCGAGACCGCCGTCGGCAATTGGTACGACGTGACGGTTCCGAGCTGGCGTCCCGATCTGGAAACCCGTGATGATCTGACGGAGGAAATTGCCCGGTTAGTAGGCTACGACAAGATTCCTTCCACCCTGCCGGTTGCTCCTCCCGGGCGCGGGCTGACCCGGGTGCAGCAGCAGCGCCGCCGGCTGGTGCAGGCACTGGCCGACGCCGGCCTCACCGAGGTGCTGGCATATCCCTTCGCCGCCAAGGGAGATAACGAGAAGTTCGGCACCGCCGATGCCGACGCGCCGCAGCAGATGATCAAACTGGCGAACCCGATCAGCGAAGAACAGGGATACCTGCGGACGTCGATCCTGCCCGGGTTGATCGAAATTGCACGGCGCAACCACTCCCGCGGCTTCCGCGATCTTGCCGT
>JBBSSN010000107.1:0-6872 GCA_038242035.1 Actinomycetales bacterium | reverse complement strand
CCGTCGTAATAGCGGATGGAGCCGATCATCGCATCGTCTTTGAGGCTGGGAGCCGCGCGCAGGGTGCCCTTCTTGCTCAAATGCTTATGCATCGGCACGCCCCGGCTGTTACCGGAGGTCAGGCCCAGAGTGTCGTAGAGCAGGATGCCGGCACCAACAAAGGGGCGTTCAATGAACCGTTTGGTCAACGGATACAGGAAGGGAACCGGCCGGGTCAGGTGCGGGGCGATGCGCTGCAGCAGCAGCCCGCGCTCTTTGAGCGCCTCGGTGACCAGCGCGAACTCCAGCATCGGCAGGTAGCGCAGGCCCCCGTGAATCAGCTTGGAGGAGCGCGACGACGTTCCCGCCGCCCAGTCGTTGGCCTCCACAATGCCGACCTTCAGACCACGGGTCACCGCATCGAGTGCGGAACCAACGCCGACGACGCCACCGCCGACCACCAGAATGTCCAGTTCAGCGCCGGGATCGGAGGTTGCCCTCAGCTCTGCCAGCGCGGCCTCGCGGGCCTGCGGACCAAGCTCACCGGTGGGACGTGCTGGAACAGACATGCGGACCTCCTGAAGACGCAAGAAAACTCGTGCTTTCACCCTACGTCCTGGAGCGCCGGAAAGGCAGTGTGTGCGAAAGGCAGTGCACGATTTCGGCGCGCTTAGCCTCGCTGGCTTAGGGCGAGACCACGACCTCGACGCGCTGGAACTCCTTCAGATCGGAATACCCGGTGGTGGCCATCGAACGGCGTAGCGCCCCGATCAGGTTCGAGGTGCCATTGGCCTGGTGCGCCGGCCCGAACAGCACCTCGTTCAACGGCCCCACGCTGTCCAGACGAACCCTGTCCCCGCGCGGCAGTTCCGGGTGGTGTGCCTCGGCGCCCCAATGCCAGCCCTGTCCCGGCGCCTCGTCCGCGCGGGCCAAAGCCGCTCCGAGCATCACGGCGTCCGCGCCCATCGCAATCGCCTTGACGATGTCGCCGCTCGAGCCCATGCCGCCGTCGGCAATGACATGCACATACCGTCCGCCGGACTCATCCATATAGTCCCTGCGCGCACTGGCGACGTCGGAGATGGCGCTGGCCATTGGAGCCCTGATGCCCAGGGCGCGGCGCGTGGTGGTGGACGCGCCGCCGCCGAACCCCACCAGGACGCCGGCCGCGCCGGTTCGCATCAGGTGCAGCGCGGGAGTGTAGCCGGCCGCACCGCCCACAATAACGGGAACGTCGAGCTCGTATATAAATTGCTTGAGGTTCAGGGGCGCCGCCGTCTTAGAGACGTGCTCGGCGGAGACCGTGGTTCCCCGGATGACGAAGATATCCACGCCTGCGGCCACCACGGTTTCATAGAATTCCTGCGTGCGCTGCGGCGTCAGCGCACCGGCGACCGTCACGCCTGCCGCCCGGATCTCGGCCAAGCGGGAGGTAATCAGTTCGGACCGGACCGGTGCAACGTAGAGCTCCTGCAGGCGCCGCGTTGCCGCCGGATTCGTGACGGTGGATTCCAGCGCCGCAATTTCATCGAGCACCGGCTGCGGATCCTCATACCGTGTCCAGAGTCCCTCCAGGTCAAGGACACCCAGACCGCCCAGGCGTCCCAGTGCAATGGCCGTGGCCGGCGACATCACCGAATCCATCGGAGCGCCAATGACCGGCGTTTCAAACTGGTAGGCATCAATCTGCCATTTCACCGAGACGTCTTTCGGATCCCTCGTCCGCCGGGACGGAATTATCGCGATGTCATCCAGGGAGTAGGCGCTGCGCCCACGCTTGCCGCGGCCAATCTCAATCTCGTAAGTCACTGCTCAAGGTTAGCGCAGGTGCGCATGCTGCCCCCGCACCAGGTATAGACATCGGCACCCGCTATAGCAGGTGCCGATGTCTCTACCTGGTGCGCTGTTGCCGAAGAAGGGGCCCACGGCCGCGAGGGCCCCGGACCGAGGAACGAGGTGTGGGAGCGGCCCGGGACTATTTCGAGCCGTAGTTGGGCGCTTCCACCGTCATCTGAATGTCGTGCGGGTGGGATTCCTTTAGCCCGGCAGCGGTGATGCGGACAAATTTTCCCTTCGCCTTCAGCTCCGGGACGGTGCGCGCACCGGTGTAGAACATGGTCTGGCGCAGCCCGCCAACCAGCTGGTAGGCCACCGAAGACAAAGGTCCGCGATAGGCAACCCGGCCCTCGATGCCTTCCGGAATAAGCTTGTCGTCCCCCGAAACATCGGCCTGAAAGTAGCGGTCCTTGGAATAGGACGTGCTCTTGCCGCGGGTCTGCATGGCTCCCAGCGAGCCCATGCCGCGGTACGTTTTGAACTGCTTCCCGTTGACGAAAATCAGCTCGCCCGGGGCCTCTTCGGTGCCTGCCAGGAGGGAACCGAGCATCACCGTGTCCGCGCCGGCTACCAGCGCCTTGCCGATGTCGCCCGAATACTGCAGGCCGCCGTCGGCAATCAGCGGCACGCCGGCAGGAATGGCTGCCTTGGCCGATTCGTAGATGGCCGTGATCTGCGGAACGCCGACTCCGGCCACCACCCGCGTGGTGCAGATGGACCCCGGACCCACACCCACTTTAATGCCGTCCGCGCCGGCATCGATGAGCGCCTGGGCGCCCTCGCGGGTTGCTGCCTGGCCGCCGATGATGTCCACGTGCGCTGCGGCGGGCTCGGCCTTCAGCCGTGCGATCATCTCCAGCACGCCCTGGCTGTGCCCGTTTGCCGTATCAACGAACAAGGCATCCACGCCGGCATCGACAAGCTTCATGGCCCGCTCCCAGCCGTCGCCGAAGAAGCCAATCGCCGCGCCCACACGCAGCCGGCCGGCGTCATCCTTCGTGGCCAGCGGGTACTGCTCGGCCTTCGTGAAGTCCTTGACGGTGATCAACCCGCGCAACCGGCCGCCGTCGTCCACCAGCGGCAGCTTTTCAATCTTGTTCCTGGCCAACAGACCGGAGGCGTCCTCGCGGCTGATCCCGACCTTGCCGGTGATCAGGGGCATCTTCGTCATGACCTCGTGGACCAGGCGGTGCGCGTATTCGGTCTCCGGGATGAAGACCGTGTCCCGGTTGGTGACGATGCCCAGCAGCTTGCCCTCGCCATCGACGACGGGCAGGCCCGAGACGCTGTAGTGCCGGCACAGATCATCCAGCTCCTGCAGCGAGGCCTGCGGGCCGATGGTGACGGGATTGGTGATCATCCCAGACTCGCTGCGCTTCACCCGGTCCACCTGCTCGGCCTGATCATCCACCGACAGATTCCGGTGCACCACGCCCAGACCACCCTGGCGCGCCATCGCCACGGCCATCCGGGACTCCGTGACCGTATCCATGGCGGCGGAGAGCAGCGGGGTGTTGACGGTAATGCGCCGGGACACACGTGAACCGGTGTCCGCGTCGGAGGGAATCACATCCGTATGACCGGGCAGCAGCAGCACGTCATCGTAAGTGAGACCGATGAAGGCAAAGGGATCATGGATTTCGGGTTGGGTCATGAGGGCTCCTCAGCGGTCGCGCAATGTGGGGGTATATCCATCGTAAAACGAAAGCCGGCGCAGCCCTATTCCGCAGCCCTATTCCGAAGCCGGATTCAGCGCCGGTCAGCGGCCTACCCCCCCACCCCGTGACAGCGAGCAGCCGCTGCTCAAACATGGGCACCATGGATTGCGTATACGTCTTGGTCAGATGATTGTCATCCTTGTAAACATACACGTTCCCCACCACGGCCGGGCAGACGCCGTCGGCACAGATGTAATCGCTCATGTCCATCAGGAACAGGCCCGGCAGCTTTCCCTGCAGATCATCCAGCGGCGAAGTGGCGGCCAGGCTTTCGGACAGCGGCGGGTTGCACGCGGGGGCAGTGGCCCCCTTCGTGGCCGCGCAGTCGGCCATGTTGATAGTGAACCGCGGGTTGTCCCTGATGCCCACCACCTGGATCCCGGCGTCCGTGAAACTCCGGATCCCGTCCAGATACCCGGGAACCTCCATCTCATAGGGGCTGTCCTCCAACGTCAGGGACGCCACGGTGAAGACGGCGTCCGGATGCAGCGCCATCACATACTCGCGGTCCTGGGCATTGAATTCGTTGCAGTCCTCCGCGCGGGTGGACGATTCCGCCCCGTACCGGCAGCCGTCCTTGATCATCATGACAATCTGCCAGTTGTGCGCCGCAGCCAGGGCATCCCAGTCCGGCAGCCACTGCTGGGAATGCGAGTCCCCCAGCACCACGATGGTTTTGGCCGGTGTTCCCACCGGTTTGTTCGCGTGGCAGATCTGCGCCAGCAGCGGTGCTGCCGGGACCAACCGGCCGGTGCAGTCGCCGTCGATGGTGGCGAATTCATTCTTCAATTGCGCTGGCGCCGGAATGGCTTTGGCGCTCGGCGAGGGGACGCCGGCAAATCCCGGTTCCAGCGCCGCCGCGCCCGGGTTATCCGCTGCGGGCTGCGCCGCCACCGCCGCGTCGTAGGCATTGATGTTGTTCTGCCACAGCGCCGCCGGAGCTGCCAGCAACGCGCCGCAGGCAACCAGCACGACGGCGGCGCGCCAGACATGATGCTCCGGCCACTCCCAGCGGCGCAGCGGCGTTTCGACGAATTTCGTGGTCAGGAACGCCAGCGCGATGGACGCGGCGACGATGGCCAGCCCCTGCCACACATTAACCGCCGGCCGGCCGATCGCCACCAGCACAATGACCAGCAGCGGCCAGTGCCACAGATACAGCGCATAGGAGACGTTACCCATGGCGACCAGCGGCTTGGCCGAAAGGATCCGGTCCACACCCAGCCTGCTGCCGGTCTGCCCGGCGATGATGATGAACGCCGCGGATACCGTCGGCCAGAGCGCGATGTACCCGGGGAACTGCTGGTCGACGGTGAGAACGAGGCCGCAGCTGATCATTGCCGCGATGCCGATCCAGCCCATCAGCACCCGGACGGCGCGGGGGAACTTCAGATACGGCAGCGCCAGGGCCAGCAGCGAGCCGAGCGCGAATTCCCAGAGCCGGGCCCGGGTGTCAAAATAGGTGAAGGCCTGGTTTTCGGCGGTATGGCGGACGGAGAAGGCCAGCGAGAAGGCGAAGACAACCGAGAAGATCACGGCTAACAGAGACCGGTATGTCAGCCGGCTTCCGAGCTGCGGCAGCCTGTTCTGCACGGTGGACTTGCGCGCAATGCCTCTGCTGACCTGCAGCAGCAAGGCGGCGGCGGCAAAGATCAGCGGCCACAGGATAAAGACCTGCCCCTGGATGGACAACGACCAGAAATGCTGCAGCGGGCTGGCACCCGAATGGTCAATGGCGTAGTAGTCCACCGCATTGTCCGCCAGCACCCAGTTCTGGAAGTACAGCAGCGAGGACCACGCCTGCTGCAATATGTCCGGCCAGCGCCGCGGCGGCAGAAAGGCCCATGTGCCGATCAGCACCGCAATCAGAACGACGACGGCGGCAGGCAGCAGCCGCTTGAAAAGGTGCAGCCAGTGCCGGATCAGCCGCAGCGGCGCTCCGCGCTCCACCTTGCGGGTGAATTGCAGCGTCATCAGGAAGGCGGAAATGAGCAGGAAGACATCCACCCCGCCGGAGACCCGGCCCAGCCAGATGTGGTAGGTCACCACCATCAGCACGGCCAGGGCCCGCAGGCCCTGTACCTCCGGGCGGAAGCCCTTCTTTTGCTGAGTAGACACTATTTTCCTTCCTCCCAGCCGGTGGCCGCTAAGAATGCCCGTTCCACCACGGGTGTGAGCGTCTTTAAATAGGTCCGGGTGACATGATTGCCGTCCTTGTAGACCAGCACATTGCCGATCACGGCCGGGCAGCTGTCCTCGGGGCAGAAATAGCGGGTGAAGTCCAGGAAACTCACACCCGGCAGGCCCTCCTGCAAGGCGTCCGTGGGGGAAACCGCGGACAAACTCTGGTCTTGCGCGGTAGCGCACATGGAGTAGTCCTTGAGGTTCTTCGCCACACAATCCGGCCCGGATCCCAGCGGAGTCCGGTCGAACCGGGGCGTGTCCCTGATGGCAACGACGGGAATACCCGCGGCGCTGACCCTGGAGATGATCCCGGCCCAGGATGGGTCCATGTACTCACCGGTGCTGACACTATGCGCCGACCGGGTGCTCGTCGTGACCACAACATCGGGTTTAAGGCCCATCGCCGAGGCGAGCGCACCGCGGATGTAATCGGCACAGCCAGGGGAAATATCCGCATCGGTTCCATCGGTGATGGGACAAAATCCGGCGGTGAAAGCGACCACCCGCCAGTTGTTTCTCTTCGCCATCTCCAGCAGCGGCGTGCTCCACATCAGCGCATGCGAGCTGCCGACCACCACGATGGTCTTCGCCGGGCCGGCGTCGTTGCCATTGTCGCAGCGCGTCCGGGATGCATCGGATTTGTCGACGACGGTGCAGCCGCCGTCCCAGACGGGCCATTGGTCCGCAATGTCCGTCAGCGCCGGAATCAGCGGCGCTGTTTTCGCGCTGGCTGCGGGCGAGTAGCCGGCAAACAGGGCCGCCGCGCCGGGGTTTTCCGGGGTGGAACCAGCGCCCGCCTTCAGGCTGACCAGCTCAAGATGCAGTTGCAGACCACCGACCGGAACCGCTATCAAGGCCAGCGCTGCCACCATGATGACGCCGGCACGCCGCTTGCTGGATTCGGCCCATTTCCAGTCCCGGATCGGCTTTTCCACAAAGCGGGTGGTCAGGATGGACAGCACGATCGCGCTCACAATGACCAGCGTGCCGGAGAGCCAGCCTGCCTTCTCCTGGTCAAAAACGCTCAGGTAGATGACCAGCAGCGGCCAGTGCCACAGGTATAGCGCATAGGAGTTGCCGCCCATAAAGACCAGCGGTCGGGAGCTCAGGAACCGGTCGGCGCCGATCGTGCTGTCCGTCTTGCCGGCAATGATG
>JBBSSN010000106.1:0-6903 GCA_038242035.1 Actinomycetales bacterium | reverse complement strand
GCAGCTGGACAAGGCTCATCCGGCTGCCTCTGCCCAGGACATTGATTACCTGCTCGATCACGTCAATAAGGTCCTGAAGCGGCCGCTCACTCGCGAGGATGTGGAGGGCGTGTATGCGGGACTGCGCCCATTGCTGGCAGGAGAGAGCGATTCAACCGCGAAACTTTCGCGTGAACACGTGGTCTCGCACCCCGTTCCCGGCATGGTGGTAGTAGCAGGCGGTAAATGGACCACCTACCGGGTGATGGCCAAGGATGCTGTGGATGAGGCCATCCGCACGCTGGACGAAAAGGTTCCGGCAAGTGTTACGGCCACCATCCCGTTGCTCGGCGCGGAGGGCTTCAAGGCTGCGTGGAACCGGCGGAACCGCACAGCGGAGGAGACCGGCGTGCATGTGGCGCGGGTGGAGCATCTGCTCAATCGCTACGGCTCGATGGCCGCGGACCTTCTGGAACTGATCGCCGACGACGCCGGGCTGGGCCGGGCTCTTCCGGGCGCCGACGATTACCTGGAGGCCGAGGTGGTGTACGCCACGACCCACGAGGGCGCCCTGCATGTGACGGATGTCCTGACCCGGCGGACGCGGATCTCCATCGAATCGTGGGACCGGGGCGTCGCAGCGGCCCCGGTTGTCGCTAAACTGATGAGTGGGATCCTAGGCTGGAGCGGTGAGCAGCAGCAGAGCGAAATCGAAAACTATCTGGCGCGCGTGGAAGCTGAGCGTCTAAGCCAGCAGCAGCCGGACGATGAATCCGCGGACGCGGCCCGGCTGAGTGTGGAGAGCGGGGCGCGGGATCTGTAACACTGTGCCCGCAAACACTGTGCCCGCTTGGCCCGAAAGGTAGATATGACGGAGGGCTCGCTGGAACGGTACGATGCATTATTGACGACGCCGGAACTCGTCATCCTGGAAATGGAGGCTGACTCCAAGGAGGACGCTGCCGCGCAGCTGGCGGAACGGCTGTTCGAGGCCGGGCGGATCAGCGATCTGGCGGGTTTTCTGGCGCAGGTCAATGCGCGGGAGCACCAAATGGCTACCGGCTTGCCGGGCGGGATTGGAATGCCGCATGCGCGCAGTGAATTCGTCACTCGGACGTCGATTGCTGTGGGGGTCACCCGGCATGGTTACAGCCTTGACTTCGGTGCGATGGACGGTCCCGCCACCGTGGTGTTGCTGATCGCCACACCGGCCAGTTCCTTTTCCGAGCATCTCGAGGTGCTGGCCACCTTGGCGCGCTCGCTGTTCAAGGAGAACTTCCGCGAGTCGCTGCGCCGCGCCCACGACGCGGAGGTCATCGCCGAGCTGATCAATTCAACCCTGGTGTTCTTCGACCACTGACCACTGACCACTGACCACCTGCGGCCCGCGCCGCAGCGTGCCGGTGATATGGACCAATGCCGCTGATATGGACCAATGCCGCTGAAATATCCACGGCATCCTTCCGATTCGCCGGCATTTCGCGCCGGCCAAGGTCGCGCCGGCCAAGGTCGCGCCGGCCGAGGTCGCCCCGGGCGCCAAGCGCTCCTATTGCGTGTGCCAGGAATTCCACAGTGACGCGTAGGATCCATCCAGCGCCAGCAGCTCCTCATGCGGCCCTAGTTCTATGATCCTGCCGCCCTCCACCACGGCCACCCGGTCCGCATCATGGGCGGTGTGCAGGCGATGCGCAATGGCCACCACGGTGCGCCCCTTCAGGACAGCGCTGAGCGATCGCTCCAGGTCACGCGCCGCCTGCGGGTCGATCAGCGAGGTGGCCTCGTCCAGCACCAGCGTGTGCGGGTCGGCCAGGATCAGCCGCGCCAGTGCGAGCTCCTGCGCCTGGGCAGGCGTCAGCGAATACGCCCCGGATCCGACCTCCGTCTCCAGCCCCTCCGGCAGGGCGCGCGCCCAGCCCAGCGCGCCGACGTCGTCCAACGCCTGTTCAATCTCGGTGCCGTCGGCGTCCGCTTTGCCCAGGCGTACATTGTCCGCCACACTGCCGACAAAGACGTGGTGCTCCTGGGTGACCAGGGCCACCTGGCGGCGCAGTTCGTCCAGCGGCAGATCGACCAGCGGAACGCCGCCCACCTGCACCGAGCCGCCGGTGGGCGGATGAATGCCGGCAATCAGCCGGCCAAGCGTTGACTTTCCAGCCCCTGAGGGCCCCACCACCGCGAGGCGCTCGCCGCGCACCAGATGCAGATCCACGCCGTGCAGCACATCGTGCCCCGGCCGGTAGGCGTAGTGTGCGGCCCGAACCTGAATATCCTGACCCTTCGGAAGCGTGCCGGAAGCCGTACGGTCCGCGGGAACGTTGCGGATTCCGGTGATGCGCGCCAGCGACGACGCGCCGACTTGGAGTTCGTCCAGCCACATGATCAGGGTATTGACCGGGTCGATGAGCTGGAGAGCGTACAGGGCGACGGCGGCAACGACGCCCGGGGTCACGTCCCCTTGGGCGGCCAGCCAGCCGCCCCACAGCAGGACCACCGCCACGGGGAGGTAGAAGGCGAATTCCGTGGCGGGGAACAGGACACTGCGCAGCGAGAGCGTATAGCGCTCCGCCCGGAAACTGCCCAACAGCGCATCGTCAATGGACCGCCGGCGCAATGGGCCCAGGCTCAGCGCATCCACAGTGCGTGCACCCTCAATGGTCTCCGTAATGGCGCCATTGACCACGGAATAGCTTTCCCGTTCCGTCAGGTACCCGGCGGCCGAGCGCTTGAGGTACCAGCGTGTTACCGGAATCATCAGCGGAGCGCCCGCCAGCAGCGCGATCGCCGTGACCGGGGATACCACGGCGGCGGCCGCTACCGTGAGGAACACGGTGATGGCGGAAACCAGGATCTGCGGAACCGCAAACCGGACGGCAAAGGAGACCGCCTCCACATCATTAGTGGTGCGCGAAACCAGGTCTCCCGTCCCGGCCTTTTCCACCGTGGACAGCGGCAGGGCCGTGACCTGGTCCATGAACTCCTCACGCAGCTGGGCGAAGACCTTTTCGCCGGCGATCATGGACGCTGCCATCGCGAAGCGCTGCAGGACCGCCTGCAGCACCACGAAGCCGGCCATCACAAGGCTGAGCTTGCTGACGTAGCCAACTGTGGTCCCTGCGGCTACGCCGTCGACAATCAGTTTCAGCAAGATAGGGCCCGCCAGGCCGGCTATGGCAGCCAGCACGAACAGCGCCACCACCTTGATCAGTGCGGCGCGGTGCATCGAAAGCAGCCGCCGTGTTTCAGCCCGGACCTGCGGAGAATCGGACACCGGGAGCTGGCCATCCCGGACCGCCTCAGGGCGGGCTCCGCTGCCGGCTCCGGTCCGGGTGCCGGCACCCGGGCCGGATCCCGGGTCGGATCCGGTGCTGGTTTCAGCCGCTGCTCCGGGCGAGTCCGGGGAGGTGGAGATATTGAGTTGTTCGGCCTCGGTGTCACTCACCGCGGATCACCACGTCCCTATAGTCGGAGTTTTCCAGCAGTTCGCGGTGCGTTCCTGCAGCCGCCATGGTTCCGCCGCGCAGGAACACCACGTGGTCCATGGCGCCGAGCATCAGCGGGCTGGCCGTCACCACGACGGTGGTGCGCCCTTGGCCGCGGGCTGCCGCCAGCCGGGCAGCGATCCGCGCCTCGGTATGGGCGTCGACGGCGCTGGTGGGCTCCACGAGGAGCAGCGTCTCCGCTTCCGTCAAAAGCGCCCGGGCCAGCGCCAGGCGCTGTCGCTGGCCACCGGAAAAGGACCTTCCACGCTCAGTGACCTCGTGGTCCAGCCCCTCCTCCACACCCTCCAGGATGTCCAGCGCACTGGCGGCTTCCAGCGCGGCCAGCACGTCGTCGTCGTCGTGCTTCTGCTGCGGATCCAGCCCCGCGCGTAAGGTGCCGGTAAACAATTGCGGATCCGCCTCGCTGAAGACGATCCGCCGGCGAACCTGTCCCAACGGCACGCGGTGCAGCGCCGACTGGCCCCACAGCACCGGCGTCGTGCTGAGGGCGTCGTCATCGAAGCGGCCCAACCGCTCGGCCAGGGCCGCGGAATCGGCAGGATTGCCGGAGACGACGGCGGTCAGCCGCCCGGGTGCAATCTCCACCGATGATGCGGTGTCGTATAAGGAGGCGGCCGCTTGCGGGGCGGGCTCCGGATCCGCTGGTGTCCGCACCGCGGATTCGGTGCCCAGGACGTTGATGATCTTCCGTGCGCCGACCACGGCGCGGATGGCGGAGGAGACGGCCTGGGCCACGGAGCGGACCGGCGTCACCAGGAAAACGGCGAAACCGTACAACGAGACCAACTGCCCCGGCGAGATCTGGCCCGTGACCGCCAGCGAGGCACCCAGCCAGGTGAAGAGCACGGCAAAACCGCCGGTGACCAGCAACTGGGTGGCTTCCAGCGTGGCCAGCGAGCGGGCTACATCGTTGCCGGTCTGCCGGGTTGCCTGCGACCGTTTCTTGTAGCGGCCCACAAAGATGTGCTCCCCGCCGATCCCGCGCAGCACGCGCAGCCCGGCCACGGTGTCTGCACCCACGGCGGTCATTTTGCCGGACTCCTCACGCTGCGCCCGCTGCCGGCTCTGCAGCGGACGGATGATGAACAGCAGCATGGCGCAGCACGCCGGCACTCCTACCAGAACAGTGATCCCCAGGGTCAAGGAAACCTGTGCCACCAGGATGGTGACGACGATGTAAGACAAAACCGAACCGGTGAGCCTGGCGAAGGTGTCATAAATCTGCCCGATCCGGGTGGCGTCCGAGGCGGCGGTGGAGACCACCTCTCCGGTGGAGAATTTCCGCGGCAGGGCATCCCCGCTGTAGGTGATCTTGTGGCCCACCAATTGGATGGACCGGAACGCCGCCTGCAGCCAGTTGCTGACCGAGATACGGTGCCGAAGCACGGCGAAGACGGACTGGATCACTGCCAGCAGCAGCAGCACTCCCGTCCAGGCCAGCAGCGCACCAAAATCCCCACCGAGAATGCCCTGGTCCAGGGCCTTGCCCAAAACCAGGGGAACCAGCGCCTGGCTGAGCATCCAGACGGAGCCGAAGACCATTCCGGCCGTCAGCGAGGCCCATTGCTGGCGGGCCAGCCACCACAGATAACGAAGCGGAGAGCGTACATCCGGGCCGGTCGTCACGGGGTAAGGGAATGTACGCACAAAGATCCAGCCTAGGCCGGGTTCCACACACCGCGCCGTAACCCCGAATTTCGTGATCGAATCGTGATCTTGCACACCTTTTCGGCGGTCCATGGCGGATAGCCGGCCGGTATCCTCCGGACGGTGCCCCCCGGACGGTGCCCACCGGACGGTGCCCTTGGGCCGGTGTCCTCCTGCCGTTCACATCTGCGCAGCGTCGGGAGCTGCCGGCGCGCATGGGCAACCCTGCACACGCTGAGCGGTCAACGCTGCGCAGATTGATACGGTTTCAGGTCGCGCTGACTCCTTGGCCACCCGTTGCGTGCCCGGACGGGCATTGGGACTTCTACAGACGGAAGAAGTACCTTTAAGGGGTGTTGAAAACCGCCCTGAAACCCCGCTGGATCGCCGCGCTCATCCTTGCGCTCGCTGTATCCGGGGTTTTCGTTCTGCTCAGTCAGTGGCAGTTTTCCCGCTCCACCGAGCGGACGGACGCTCCGCCCGTCGTGCTCGAAAGCACCAAGCCCCTGCTCTCCGTGCTGGATCCGGGCGTGCCGATGCACGCCGATGCCGCCGATCAGCTGGTCACTGCGCAAGGTCACTTTGATGCGTCCCGGCAGGTGCTGGTGCAAAACCGGCTGCAGGACGGCGCCAACGGTTACTGGGTCGTGACCGCCTTCATCGTCGACGGCGCCCCGGTTCTCAAGGGTGCGGGCGCGTCGGCGGAAACCATCATTCCGGTGGCCCGCGGCTGGCTGAACGCTCCCGGGGAAGCCAAGGCGCCGCCGTCGGGCCCAGTCACTTTGGCCGGCCGGTTCATCCCGTCCGAGGCGCCGAACCCCAAGGCCAATGTTCCCGCGGGGCAGGTGGCCGCCCTGTCCACGGCGCAGCTGATCAACGTCTGGCAGGTCAGCAGCTACCCGGGCTTCATCATTTCCAACAGCGAGCTTGCCGACGGACGCGACGTCGGGGCCCACGCGGTGGCCGGTGACCTCAAGGCCATCACGGTGACCGCCCAGCCGGATGCCTCACCGATCAATTGGCTCAACATTTTCTACGCCGTCGAGTGGGTGGTTTTTGCCGGTTTCGCGGTGTTCCTGTGGTGGCGGCTGGTCTCGGATGCCTACCGTCGCACTCTGGAGCCCGAGGACGACGACGATTACGACGACGGCGGCGATGACGGCGACAATGCCGGCGACGGCGGCGGCGGCGACCATGCCGGCGGCGACGACGGGATCCGAAACGAGGGCGGAACGTCCGTCCAAAAATCCAGTGAGGTACATCAGTGAGCGCTCCATCCAAGGCACCCAAACGACGGTTCGGCGGGACCGCCGCGCAGATCCGGTCCGCCCTCGGGCTGTATAAGACGTTGGCCTACCTGACGGGTTCGATGCTGCTCCTGCTGACCATCGAACTCGTGGTGCGCTACGGCTTCCACTCCGTACTCATGGCCGGGGGAACGGATGCGGCGACGGGAGCCAGCCACAGCCTCGGCTTCGCCGCGGTGCAGGAAAACGGTTTCAGCGTGATCGGCGGCTTTAACATCTCCACTACCGTGCTGATTGTGCATGGCTGGATGTACGTGGTCTACCTCATTGCGGACTTCCGGCTCTGGTCGCTGATGCGCTGGCCGTTCCGCAAGTTCATCCTGATCGCCTTGGGCGGCGTCATCCCGTTCTTGTCCTTCTTCCTGGAGGTCCGGATCCATAAGCAGGTAGAGGCGGAGCTGGCCGCTTTCCCGACCGCTTCGAAGCGGTACTGACGGACCGTCATTTGGTCACTGCGGACATCTCGCGGT
>JBBSSN010000105.1:0-6904 GCA_038242035.1 Actinomycetales bacterium | reverse complement strand
CACCAGCTCGAAAGCGCCAACCGGCTGGCCGCAAAGTGGTCCGACGCGTTCCCCGCCGGATACCGGGTGATTTTCGAGGTCGAAGAGGCGCTGGACGACATCCGCCGCTTTGAAGAATTTGATACCGCCTACAAGGCACTGAAGGCGACCGGCGGCGACGTCGGGCATTGCATGCCCGGAACGTACGTCTACATCCCGCAGGGAGGTGCGGAGCTGGAGGAGGACGCCCGGATCAAGCTCTATATGGCCGATCCGAAGAGCCTGAGCCAGATCCTGCCGTACTTCCACAACCTGGGACTCGAGGTGTTGGACGAGCGTCCGTTCGAAATCCGGACCGCGGATCAACGGGATTTCTTCCTGTACGATCTGGGCCTGCGGTATCCGAGGGGAATCGACCCGATCGCCACCGCCGGCCTGCTCGCGGAGGCCTTTGGAGCCGCAATCACCGGGGCCAGCGAGTCAGATGCCTTCGACCGCTTGGTGCTCCGCGAGGGCATGGGCTGGCGGCAGATAGTCATCTTGCGCAGCTACGCCAAATATCTGCGCCAAATGGGTAATACCAACTCCTATGGCTTCGTATCGGACACACTACTGGCCAACGCCGGGGTGGCCCGTTCCCTGGTGGAGCTCTTCGGCGCGAGCTTTGATCCCGAACTCGGCGCCGAGGCCCGGGCCTCCCGGCTTGAACAGGTGCGCGCGGAACTGAGCGCAGGACTGGAAAACGTTGCAACGCTCGACGCGGACCGGGTGTTGCGCACGCTGGCGAACCTGATTGAGGCGTCGCTGCGGACCAACTATTTCCAGGACAAGCCATACCTGAGCATCAAACTCAACCCGGCCATGATCGACGGGCTGCCCTTCCCCCGGCCGATGTTCGAAATCTGGGTCTACTCGCCCCGGGTTGAGGGCGTGCATCTGCGCTTTGGCAAGGTGGCCCGCGGCGGCCTGCGCTGGTCCGACAGGCGTGAGGACTTCCGCACCGAGGTCCTCGGGCTGGTCAAGGCGCAGACGGTCAAGAACGCCGTCATTGTCCCCACCGGAGCCAAGGGCGGGTTCTTCGCCAAGTCATTGCCGGATCCGGCCGTTGACCGTGCAGCATGGATGGCGGAGGGCGTGGAAAGCTACAAGACGTTCATCCGCGGTCTGCTCGATATCACCGATAACCTGGTCACCGGCGCTGACGGCGAACAGCTGGTGCCGCCGGAGCGGGTGGTACGGCACGACGACGACGACTCTTACCTTGTTGTCGCGGCCGACAAGGGGACCGCGTCCTTCTCCGACATTGCCAACTCGCTCTCTGCTGAATACGGCTTCTGGCTCGGGGATGCCTTCGCCTCCGGCGGCTCGGTCGGCTACGACCATAAAGCCATGGGCATCACCGCCCGCGGGGCCTGGGAATCCGTCAAGCGGCACTTCAGCGAGCTGGATGTGGACACGCAGACCGAGGATTTCACCGTCGTCGGCGTCGGGGACATGTCCGGGGACGTTTTCGGCAACGGGATGCTGCTCTCCGAGCACGTGCGATTGCTCGCGGCCTTTGACCACCGGCATATTTTTCTGGACCCGAATCCGGAGACGGCCAGCGCCTTTGCCGAGCGCCGGAGGCTGTTTGACCTGCCGCGTTCCTCGTGGGCGGATTACGATTCCTCGCTGCTCAGCGAAGGTGGCGGAATCTACCCCCGGCAGGCCAAAACGGTTCCGATCTCCGCTCAGGTGCGCACCGCCTTGGGCCTGCCGGCAGGAACCACGAAGCTGAGCCCACCGGAGTTATTGCGGGCCATCCTGCTGGCACCGGCTGATCTGCTCTACAACGGGGGCATCGGCACATACATCAAGGCCAGCACGGAAACCCACGCCATGGTGGGGGACAAGGCGAACGACGCGATCCGGGTTGATGGCCGGGACCTGCGCGTTAAGGTGGTCGGCGAGGGTGGAAACCTCGGCATGACTCAGCGCGGGCGTATCGAAGCCGCGCTCGCGGGGGTAATTCTCAATACCGATGCGATCGACAACTCTGCGGGTGTTGACTGCTCCGACCATGAAGTCAACATCAAAATCTTCGTGGACAGGATGGTCGCGGCAGGGAAACTGGTCCCCGGGGAGCGGGCGCAGTTCCTTGCGGATATGACGGACCAGGTCAGCTCGCTGGTGCTCAACGACAATGTGGAGCAGAATATCCTGCTGCTCGTGGACAGGGCGCGCGTGGTCGAGGCCAGCCCCAGCTACGAGCGGTTGATGGACTGGCTGGAAACCTCCGCGGACCTTAAGCGTGACATCGAGGCCCTGCCGTCGACGGAGACACTGCAGACGAGGCTCGAAAGCGGGCAGGGGCTCACGTCCCCCGAACTTTCGGTCTTGCTGGCCTACGCGAAGATCGAGCTCGCGAGTGCCCTCACGGCCAGCGATCTCGCCGACGATCCCTGGTTCCGCAAAACCCTGCGGAGCTATTTCCCGAGCCAGTTGGCCGAGCGCTTCGATGCCGAGCTGGACAGCCACCCGCTGCGTCGGGAAATCATCGCCACGGTGGTGGCCAATGACATGATCAACATCGGCGGCATCACGTTTGCCTTCCGCGCCATGGAGGAAACCTCCGTGAGCGAGGCGGTCATTGCCCGTGCCTTCGTCGCAATGCGGGAGATCTACCAGCTGGACGGCATGCTGGACGCACTCAACGCCATGCCGCCGTCGTTCCCCACCGCACACTGGACCGGTATTCAGCTGGACATCCGGCGGCTGCTGGACCGCGGGGTCCGGTGGCTTGCCAATCAAGGAACCGATGGCCGCCGGATTGACGACGTCGTTGCACAGTTCGGCCCCGTGGTGACGGGTTTGCGTAACGGACTTCCCGATTTCCTGGACGGCGTCGACAAGACACGGATCGGGACGTTGCAGGAACGCTCCGATGAGTGGGACGTCCCCGGAGAGTTGGGGCGCCGTTGGGCCCAACTGTTCGAGAGCTATGCGCTGCTGGATGTCGCGAAGGTCTCCGGGCGGATCGAAGAGCCGGTGGACAACGTTGCCGGCGTCTACTTTGCGCTGTACAACCACTTTGGGGTCGACGGAATGCTGGAGCGGATCACTGCCTTACCGCGGGACGACAGGTGGCAGTCGCTGGCCCGCGCGGCGTTGCGCGACGATCTATACGCGACGACGGCGGACATGACGGTTGCCGTGATGAGCGGGACGCAGACGGGGCTACCTGCCGATAAGCGGATCGGGGAATGGGAGGCACAGAACGCCGAGCAGCTGGGGCGGGCGCGGAAGATGTTTGACGAGGTCAATCAGCTGGAACAAGATGACATGGCATCCTTGTCGGTGGCATTGAGGCTTCTGCGCTCGATCGTGCGGCACTAGCGAAGATGGCAATCTTCACCGACCCCATCCGGGAACATGACAATCTGGGTCCGGGGGATTCGGAGTGGCTGCACCTGCTGGTGGGGGACTGGCAGCTCGTGGCGGATCTGGCCTTCGCGGACCTTGCATTGTGGTTTCCGCTTCCTGACCCGGACCCGGCGCACGGTTATGTCGCGTTGGCCCATGTCAGGCCGTCCACCACGCATACGGTGTTCCACTCCGATTTTGTCGGCGACCGGATCCGCAGTGACCTCTCCCCGCTAGTGGCCAAGGCATGGGCGAGCCAAGTCATTGAGCGTTCGGCGGATACGAGCGGCTGGAACACCGACATGGCGATGCGAGTGGAGGCTGTGCCGATGGTCCGCAACGGCCGCACGCTGGCTGTAGTGACCACGCACATGGACCTGTCCAGCTCGCGGATGCCGTCCCGGCTGGAGCTGACCTACCGGCAGTGCGCCTACGATCTGCTTAGGATGGGCACGCTGGGACTGTGGCCTGATTTTGCCTCACCGACCGGGTCCCGGCGCGGTGCCCCCCGGGTGGGCGACGGGCTGATCCGGCTCGACGCCGAGGGCATTGTGCAGTACGCCAGCCCCAACGGGGTATCGGCTTTCCGCCGGCTCGGTGAGGTGGAATCACTGGAGGGCAGGTCCCTGGCCGAGGTGACCACAGCGCTGCTGCAGGACCGCCGCATGGTAGACGAGACACTGCCGTTGGTGGTCACCGGGCGGATGCCGTGGCGGACCGAGATCGAATCCCGAGGTGTCAGTCTGTCGCTGCGGGCTATTCCGCTGCGGGACGCCAACGAGCGTTTCGGAGCCATCGTCCTATGCCGTGACGTGTCCGAACTACGGCGCCGGGAGCAGGAGCTGGTGACCAAGGACGCCACCATCCGGGAAATCCACCACCGGGTGAAGAACAATCTGCAGACCGTGGCCGCACTGCTGCGTATGCAGTCGCGAAGGATGCAAAGTGAGGAAGGCAAACAGGGGCTGGAACAGGCCATGCGCCGGGTGGGGACCATAGCCCTGGTCCACGAGACGCTGTCCCAGGGGCTGGCGCAGAGCGTCGATTTTGATGAACTGATCGGACGGCAGTTCCGGCTTTCGGCGGAGGTGGCCTCACCGGCGCAACGTGTCAGCACAGAGCGGGAAGGTGTTTTCGGCGAGCTGCCCAGTGATTTTGCGACGCCGTTGGCCCTGGTGATCAACGAACTAGTCACCAATGCGGTGGAGCACGGGTTACAGGGCAGGGAAGGCACTGTATGGCTCAAAGCCAACCGAAGTATCAGCGACGACGGCGACGAAATTCTCAACGTACAGGTATCCGACGACGGTGTGGGCCTCCCAGCCGCACCCTACAGTGAGGGTTTGGGGCTGCAAATTGTCCGCACCCTGGTGACCAGCGAACTCGGCGGTTCCATTCGCTGGTCGTCCCGGGTTGGTGGAGGCACGACGGTCGAGCTTGAAATGGCCCTGATCAGCCGCGCTGCCTGATCCTGGTCAGCGCCGGATCCCGGCGTCCGGTAATCCGGCAAGGGCCGCAGCAGCCGTGCAGAGACCTAACTGGCGCGGCGGGCACGCGCGGCGCGGCGCTTGAGAGCGCGGCGTTCGTCTTCGCTCATGCCACCCCATACGCCAGCATCCTGGCCGGACTCCAGGGCCCACTGAAGGCAGGTGTCCATGACCTGGCAGCGACGGCATACGCTTTTCGCTTCCTCGATCTGGAGCAGGGCGGGGCCGGTGTTTCCGACGGGGAAAAACAGCTCCGGGTCTTTGTCGAGGCAGGCGGCGCGATTACGCCAGTCCATGCTGATCACTTTTCTCCTTCTGATACGGGGGTGGCGGACTTTGTGA
Source organism: Actinomycetales bacterium (assembly GCA_038242035.1). GTDB lineage: Bacteria > Actinomycetota > Actinomycetes > Actinomycetales > Micrococcaceae > Arthrobacter_M. Next base: position 1,694 of record JBBSSN010000105.1, on the reverse strand, counting down.
AAACATTCACGTGCCGCCACATAAGAAAGGGGCCGCTCGGGCCCCCTTGGTCACTTAAACAAGCGTGTCATGTTAACGTGGCGTAAACAAGAGGTGGAAGGCGATAAAACGGTGTTGGGACGTGAGCGATGCATCACACCGGGGCGTGGATCCGAAGCTTCCGATCGACTGCAATCCAAGTTTCTCAGGTAGGGTGCCCTTGTGCCAATACCTGCAGCCAATGAACCTCGTCGACCCGGCGACACGCCTGACGAACCGTCCAATCCGTCCCCGGATCTGCCGGTCGGCTTGCCTCGGCCGGCCGGAGTCGTCGTCTGCGCTGTTGTGCTGCTGCTGGAGTCGCTTGCCCTGCTGGCCGTCGGGGTTTGGTACGTGGTGAACCTGCTGACGTCCGTTCCGCTTTCACTGGGCGGTTCGATTTTCATGGCGGTGCTGTTGTTCGCCCTGGGCGCCGGCCTGTTGGCCGTGGCCGGCAATCTGTACCGTGGATACCGCTGGACCCGCGCGGCCGCTTTCGTTTGGCAATTGCTGATGCTGACCATCGCTGTGCCCACCCTGCTCAGCGGACTGGTTGTGCCCGGATTGCTCATGTTGATTCCTCCGCTGGCGGTTCTGGTGTTGCTCTTCAGCCCCAGAGTCGTCGCGTTCACTTTGCGCTCCGGTGGCGGGCCACCCGCGCTGTAGCTAGGGGAAGCGCTGTCGTTGCAGGAAGCGCTGTAGTCGTGGGCGGCGCTGTCGTTGCAGAGGTCGGCAAAGTAACCGGTTGTTTTCCTGCCGAAACCCGCGGGAGCTGCAGCCACGTTGTACTGCCGTGGTCGATCAGTACGGCCCGCCCGGCTGGCAGATGCCCGTCGGCGTCCAACCGGCAGTTGAAGAAGTCGCCATCGGCCGGGCGCCGCGGGGCCAGGACCAGCCCGGTGCCGTGATTCCTGGCAACCGAGGCAAGCTGAAAGCTGCCGGCGCCGGGCGAACGGGAGTCGACCGCGGCAACTACCACTGCCCCAGTGGCATGCGAGCGAAGGGCCGCGTCCTGAACCTCGGCGCAGAGCCCTTCTGCGTCGTCGATGAGCAGCACCAGAATCCGTCCGTTGGCAGCACTGCGTTCGACGAGCTTCTGACAGCCCGATGAACCTGTGCCGCCGGAGCCGGGTTCCGTCCCCAGGCGGTGCCAATCAAAGTGGACGGGGTTCAGCGCCGCGAGCGTATCCAGCAGGGTGGTCTTGCCGCTCCGGGGCGGGCCGGTCACGAGCAAGACCGATCCCGGATCGAGCCGAATATAGACCGGATCATGGTTGTCGCCGCCCAGTCCCAGCAGCATTTCTGCCGGGTCAGACGCCCGGTCATGGCCGCCATCCGGGCACCCAGCGGGCGTTGAAGTGGTATGCGCCCGGGCGTAGACCTCGCTAACCGTCAGCTCCGTGGGGAGAGCACGGACCGTGAACGGTGGATTCCCGTGCTGTGTCGCTTCGGCGATGCTGCGACGGTCCGGGTCGTGGAGAGCCAGCTGCGCCGCGTGAATGCCGGAGCCCGCCGCGCCCGCCGCGCCCGCCACGTCGTCGGCGATAGTTCCGGTCACGAGTACCCGCCCCGGATAGCGGGGGACCAGCGGCAACCTGGGCCAGGACACCATGGATTCCGCGCTGGCACCCAACGGGAAAAAGATCCGGTTTGGAATGCCCGCGATGAACCGGCCT
>JBBSSN010000104.1:0-6933 GCA_038242035.1 Actinomycetales bacterium | reverse complement strand
CCCCAGGCATGACCCCAGGCGCGGGCAACGCAGATTTGGACATCACGATTAGGCCATCGGACAGCGAGCCTGCCGTACATTACACATTGACCTGCACGAATGGTGTTCCCGCTCCCGGAAGCCAGCTCCCCAGCGCCGAGGCAGCCTGTGCGCTGATCAAGGACAACCCCACGCTTCTTGAATCCCCCGCCCGTAATGCGGGCCAAGCGTGCACTGAGCAGTACGGCGGACCGCAGCAGGCCACGGTTACCGGGGTGCTGGATCAAATGTCCGTCAGCGCTTCATTCTTCCGCACTGACGGCTGCGCAATAGCCGCCTGGAACGCGGCCAAAGATCTCTTCGGCGTAGCCGGCGGCCCGGCATGACCGTCGCAGGTGAGGAAAACCGGATCGACCTCACCATCAGGATTACGCAGTACCCCGGCGCCGATGACACTGTCTTCCGCCTAATAGCGGACGGCGGGATTCCCAACCCGGAGTCGACTGTCATGGATGCAGGCGCGGCCCTGACAGCCCTGGAACTCCACGGTGAGGGCATCTTCTTCCCCCGCCCCGGCCGGTCCCAGCGCTGTACGCAGCAGTATGGAGGCCCGCAGGTGGCTATTGTTACCGGGCAATTCAAGGGCCGCCGGGTCAATTGTCGCTTCCAGCTCATAGACGGGTGCGAGATTGCCCGATGGCGGGCGCTGGCACCGTTGTTTGGGGCCAGCGCGGGTTCGATGGGACAGAACTGACCGGCGGCCGGAAAGCTGCATGGTGGTGCGCCCGGAGAATTCGGGCTGCCCCTGCTTCTTCTTATCCTTGATGCTCTTGTCTTCCTTATCCTTCTTATCCTTCTCATCCTTCTTGCTGTTGTCGTGGCCGTGACCATCGCCGCGTCCCCGTCGTTCTGGTCCTCATCGGGAATGAGACCCGTACGGCGGGGAGCCACCATCCTCCACAGGCCGGCTTTCCCATCGTCTATCCACATACTGGGTTTTCGCGCTCAGCATCCGGCCCTGCAGGCCGTAGGTTCGGGGCATGAAGATTCTCGGCCAAAGAACCGCGCCAACGTATCCCGGAAGGTACCCGGGCGCTGCGTCCCGACCCTCATGGCGCCATCGAATAATGCGAATGGTTCGGCGGCGACGGCGCTTCATTGCTGCGCTGCTTCTCTGTGCGGCAACGGCCGTGGCCGTCGAGCAACTGACACCCGCGCCCCTGGACACCGCGGTCATTGTCGTAGCGGCCAAGGATCTGGCAGGCGGGGCGATGCTGGGCGCAACGGACGTGGCCCTGCAGCGGCTACCGCAGGACGCGGTGCCGGCAGCCGCATTCCGCTCGCAGGATTCCGTCGCCGGCCGGCAGCTCTCCGGTCCGCTGCGAAAAGGGCAGGTTCTTACGGATGCGGCGCTTTTGGGTTCGGGACTGCTGGTCGGAACGCCTACCGGCAGCCAGGCAGTGCCCATTCGGCTTGCCGATGCAGCCACTGTCGCTTTGATCAGCCCTGGTCAGCTGGTCAACGTAGTCCTGAGCACCAGTACAGGGTTGGACCAGGTGGCGGACAACCAGGTGCTGGCCGAGGCCGTACCGGTACTCTGGAAACCACCCGTCAACGGTCTGAGCCAGGATCTGCTTCCCGGCAAGGAAGCCGAGGGACTGGTGGTCGTTGCTGCCACCGGCGATCAGGCTCTCAAGCTGGCCGGAGCCTCCGCTCGCGGCAAGCTCTTCCTGGTCTTGGTTACCCCGGCCGAACAGCCTCTGGCCGCTACCCCCAGTGTGGAGGGCGTTGCTCCTTGAGCCAGTCGTCGTACCCCTCGTCCGCCTTATCTCCCCAAGCACGCGGGTCGTCCTTGGCGGGGACCGTGGGCAGCAGCGGTTCCGCGTCTTCAGGGAGCGTTGGCTCTACTACCTCAGCGCGTGCTTCGGGTTCCATCGCTGAGCCGACCTCCTTCGCGGATGTTGTCCTGCGCTTCCGTTCCCGTCTGCGTTTCCGGTTCCGGTTCCGGTTCCGGTTCTACAATGCCGGCGTTCCCGTCCGCTCCTGCGGCCATGGCTGGCTCCGGCGGATCAGTGCGTTCGACACCGGCGGAAGGGCGGCCGGTCATGTCCCCAGACTCCTGCTGCGTGTCCTGCTCCGAAGATGCCGCAAAGGACCCCGCCCCAGAAGACCCCGCTTCCGAAGACCCCGCCTCAGAGACCTCCGCCTCCGAGACCGCTGCCTCCGCGACGTCTGCCTCAAAAGACTCTGTCTTAGACAGCTCTGACGACCTGGCCTCCAATGACACGGCCGTTGTCTCTTGGTCCGTAGCCGGTGCTTCCCGTTGACCGGAGTCCAAAGCGCCGGAGCGCTCCTCGTCCTGTCGGTCGCCCCCTGCCAATGGCCTGGCGGCCGTAGCTGGCCCCAGCAATGACGCGAGCTCTCCGTCGTTTAGCGCCGGTGAAAGGCCCAGGTACCCGCCAATCCGATCCGCGCACAGCGAGGGGTCGGTGAAGACCTCAATTGTCCACAGAGGCATGTAACGCCATCCGAGCTGTTCGAGCAGCTGCGGGCGCAGCCGGCTGCGCTCCCGGACGCTCATCCCCTGGTACTTTGCCGTGCCATCAGATTCCACCGCCACCGGGGTCGGGATGTCGTCGTCCTGCTTGCCAAGGTTCTGCAACGGGTCCGAGGCGGCAACCATGTCGATGACGCCGTCGTAGTGGTGCCAAACGCGCGCTCCCCGGGCACGCAGCCGCTCCGCCAGATCGGCCACCAGCGGGTCTTCACCCAGCGACTGTTCGCTGGCAGCGGCCCGTGAGGCGGTCGTTCCCAACTGGGAATTCCCCGCCAACTCGCGGTCCAGCAGCTCGTAGAAGTCGCGTGCCCCGTTACTCAGCCGGGCCTCGTCCAGATCCTCGGGGCGGAAACAGGTAATGATCTGCAGATGCTCCCTGGCGCGGGTCATGGCAAGCGCAAACTTAGCGCGGCCATCGGCAGCCGACAGCGGGCCGAAATTATGCAGCGCCCGCCCATGCGGAGTCCGTCCGTACCCGAGGGAGAAGATCACATGGTCGCGGACCAGACCCGCTGCCCTGTTCACGGTGACCACCCGGAAGGACTCCGGGCTGGAGGCGAAGAACTCGGACAGCAGCGGGTGGTTCGGCATTTGCATCCGGATGGCCTGGGCCACCCGGGTTGCGTGCCGTTCGCTGGCCGTCACGACGGCGAGGGAGGAACGGGGACGGACCCGGGCATGTTCAAAGACCAGATCCACAACCCGGTTTACCTCGGCCACCACGGACTCAACGCCGTCAATACCGGTACCGGGCAGGCCCGTGCCATCGGGCAGGTAGTCAACCACCAGCGATCTGTCCAGCCCGGTCACGGTGCGCCCGTCCGGCATTCTTTCGAGCTGATCATCGTAGAAGTCTTTGCTCAGTTGGAGGACCAGCTCCTCATCCACCGCACGATACGACACGCTCAGGCGGCGTCCCGGGAGGACCTTGGCCAGGGCGCTGAAGATACTTTCCGGGCGTTGGGACTCTTCCTCGCCGTGTGCCACTCTTTCGACCGCGACGGAGAAGGCCCGCGGAGCCGCTGTCTGCTCGTCACCGAAGGCGATCACCTGCCGGGCACGCGCAATGGACGGCAGTGCCGCCTGCAGCGAGGTGGATTCGGCGTCAAGGATGACGACGGCGTCAAAGTGCTGTCCTGCCGGAACCACAACGGGGAGCATCAAGGGACTCGTTGCCCACACCGGCAGCAGATTGGCCAGCAGGTCAGGCGTCTGGATCGCGAGAGCGTCAAGCGTCACGCGCCCGTCCTTGAGCAGATTGCGCAGCAGCTCGCCCTGACGGTTGCGGCGGGAGACGGTGGAGTTCCACTTCTGGGCCAGCCGCCACCGCAGCCGCGAGCTGCCGCTGACGACGTGCGCCTGGTCGGCTAAACGGAACTCGGCCTCCAAGCGGCGCAGATTGTCGCCGTCGGACATGGCAAGATAATCATCGCCGCTGATCATGGCCTCCAGTGCCGACTGCCACCACGCCAGTTCCAGCTCGGTGCGCGTCTCGGCCGGTGCCACCTCACGATCCGCCAGATCATCCAGCAACTCGCCGAGTCCCTGTTCGCGCATGCTCTCCAGCAGCAGGGTCCGTTCCGGCAGGGTCTGAAGCGTTTCCTTATCATCAACCAAAGCCTGCAGGCGGACGATCAGCGCGTCAAAGCCGGTGTTTTCCAGCCCCCCGCCGGCGGAAGTCCGCTCCACGGCCAGGCCCAGTTCGTGCAGCGAGCCGCCAAGCTCGGTGTGCGTGGAGCGAAGATCCGCAAGTCCGGAAGGGACGGCGGGATGGCGCTCCGTGGTGGCGTAGTCTGCCCATACGGCCCGTTGTTCCTGCACCAGCACCAGTGAGGTGTGCAAATCCGAGATGTGCACACCCGGGCGGACATATTCCTTTGCCACCCGCCGCAGGCGCGAGCGCTGCATAGCGGCCATCTCCACATTCCGCTCGCGGCGCCAGCCTGCACTGGCGGTGGCGGAAATGAGGTCCGTAACGGGGCGGTCAAAGATATCCGGGGTGAATTTATCCAGGCTCTCCCGCACGGCCACCAGCAGCTCCAGCTGTTCGCCCCACTCAACGAAGGTGTGGCCCGGGCGGATCTGAGAGAACTCGGCCATCTCGCGCATCTTGCCGGCAAACTCGGGCAGCTGAGCCAGCAGGCCGCTGGCCACGGCATGGGCCTCTTCGGTTTCCTTGCGGGTCACCAGCCGCGCTCCGTGCCACGCGCTGGTAGTGGCGGATTTGCTGAAACTGCCCAGTTCGGCAGCGCGGCGCAGCCGGCCGGCCAATTCGTCACGGTCTGCGATGCTGTCCAGGACGCTGCGCTTGAGCCGGACGGTGGTGGACGGCGCCGGATGGATCGAGGTCAGCTCGGCCAAAGACTGCATCGCCTGATACGGAGAACAACCCCACCGCTGGCGGACATTGTGCAGGGAGGCGACGTGGTCCATCAGGTGGTGGCGGTGCTCGGTCAGCGTTCGGTGCAGATTGGTCAGCTTCGGCTCTGCAGCCTTTTCATTTCGCACAATCGCCCGGACCAGCGCGGACTTGAGTTGTTGTGGTCCGGTTTGCGCACTGAGCTGCAGCAGCAGTTCGGCAAGTCCCAGGTCTGAGAACCGCTGCGCCAGTTCGTTCAGCGTGGCACGGCGCTCCCCGATCACCAGCACGCTCTTGCCGTCAAAAACCAGCGCAGCTATGGCATTGATAGCCGTCTGTGTCTGGCCGGTTCCCGGCGGGGCTGAGACGACCAGCGAATCGCCCGCGCGGATCATGTCGAGCACCTCCTGCTGGCGGGTATCGGCGTCGAGCACCAGCAGTTCGTCGTGCGGTGCGCGTGCGTCCAGGGCCGCAAACCTGTCCGATCCGCCCTGATCGTCCGCCTCATGCAGGGCCGCGCGGACCGCGTCTGCGCCCGTATCACGGCCGGCGGAGCTCAGCGCGTCGACAAAGGGGTTCCCCGCGAGCAGCGCGGCGTCGTGCAGGTTTTCGGCGAGGTCGGCGAAGGTGGAGACCAGTAGGTGATGCTCGACGACGGCGCCCTTGATCGGCTGCACCAGCGCACGCAGGCGCTCCAAGACGGGAGCCGGATTGAAGCGCGCCGTGCTGTACGCCAGCCTGGCCAAGGACTGCGGATCCAGATCGATGCCGTGGACCTGGCGCAGGCTGCGCACCAGGGCAGGGTTCAGTCGTGCTTGTTCAGTGAGTTGGAGTTCATAGTCGTCCTGCCCCGGCCGGGCGGTCAGGACAATGGCGGTCAGCAGGACCGGGGCGCAGACGTGGTGCGGTTCCGCTGCGCTGGTGTTACTCCCGGCGCCATCGATCCGTGTGGCGTTGGTCCAGCTGGCCGTCCCGGCCGCCAAATATCCCACGTCGATGCCGCGGTCTGAGCCGAGCTCAAAGATTTTCGCCCGCAGCGTTCCCGCAGTGCGGACGGCCACGGCATACTGGCCGGCGTCACGGATCAGGGTGGAAAGCCTGGTGCGCCGGCCGGCCAGCAGCTGCGCCAGACCGGAAGGGTGGGCATGCGTCAGATCGATGCAGCCCTCGGGAGCCTTGGTGAAGCCCAGCAGTGTGTCGGGGCCAGAGTAGGAGCCCAGCCCGGCAAGCCATGTCCGGAGCTCGTTGGAGCTCTCGCCATGGCTGACTTTTTCGGACACTAGTGCCTTCTTCTCTCTATTGGATCGCACAGGGCTGGACCGCTCAGGGCTGGATCTATCGGCGCTGGATCTATCGGTGTTTGATCTATCGGCGTTAGAGCGTGACGATCTGGACCATACGGGCATCTTTTGAGGCTATCCCTTGTTGTGCGGAAATCATGGCAACGGCACACTGATCAGGCGCTATTCCCACTCGATGGTTCCCGGCGGCTTGCTGGTGACGTCGAGCACGACGCGGTTGACGCCGTCGACCTCGTTAGTGATCCGGTTGGAGATGCGCGCCAGCAGGTCGTACGGAAGTCTGGACCAGTCTGCCGTCATCGCATCTTCGCTGGAGACGGGTCGGAGCACAATAGGATGCCCGTAGGTCCGGCCGTCACCCTGTACTCCGACACTGCGGACGTCCGCCAGCAGCACCACGGGCATCTGCCACACTTCGTTGTCCAGACCTGCAGCGGTCAGCTCGGCCCGGGCGATGGCATCGGCCTTACGCAACAACGCCAGCCGCTCGCGGGTCACCTCGCCGACAATACGGATTCCCAGACCGGGACCGGGGAACGGCTGGCGTCCCACGATCTCGGCTGGCAGGCCCAGTTGCGCGCCCACGGCCCGGACCTCGTCCTTGAACAGCGCACGCAACGGCTCCACGAGCTCAAACTGCAGGTCTTCGGGGAGCCCGCCGACGTTGTGATGACTCTTAATGTTGGCTGCTCCCTCGCCCCCGCCGGACTCGACGACGTCCGGATAGAGGGTTCCCT
>JBBSSN010000103.1:0-7089 GCA_038242035.1 Actinomycetales bacterium | reverse complement strand
TTTGGCAGGATTAAGATGATGCCCACCGTCAGTGCGAACAACGGATAGACCAGCCACGGAACATCGATCAGATGGCGTACCTGTGCAAGGAAGATGAGTATCCCCAACGCGTTGACGAAGCCGATCATTACCGACCTCGGAATGAACCGCATCAGCCGCGCCATTCCGCATAGCCCAAAAAGGACCTGCACGATTCCCGCCAGAATTACGGCAGGCAGAATGTATTCGGTGCCGTGAACCTTCACCAGCGGTGCCACCACGAGCGCGACGGAACCGGCCGCGGCGGTGATCACTCCTGGTCTCCCGCCGAGGAATGACATCGTGATGGCCAAAACGATGGACGCGACGAGGCTGACAATCGGATCCACTCCTGCAATGACGGAGAACGAGATGACTTCCGGCACCAGCGCCAACGTGGTGACGATGCCGGCTAAGACCTCCCTGCTCAGGAGCTTAGGCGTCCGAAGGGCTGCCAAAACTGTTGGAACTGCAGCAGACAGCTGCTTGCTTGTCAGTTGTTTGGCCATTGCCAGGGTAACTTTCGGGGGTTGGGATCTCGCGCGAGAACCTGTGATCAAGATAGCCAAGCCTTCCGATACCGGGGCCGGCACAACCACACTATCCCAGTCCCTGAACTCGACAGCAGAGCGAGATCCTGGACCTGCCGCTCTGCCAGCGAAATGGACAGCCGCCATGGAAGTTTCCACGGCGACGGTCCATTTGACCGGCAGAGCGTGCGAGATTGGCCCGGCTGAGGTTTAAGCCAGCGAAACTGGCCATAGCCATTGCGGGCCCGTGCTGGTTCAATGGGAATTTCCACCGCTGAATTGCCGCAGCGCCACGCACCTGTCTTGAGGAGATTTCCGTGAGCACGAAACTCAACCCGTACCTTAGCTTCCGCGATACGGCGAAGGAAGCTATGGAGTTTTACCAGTCGGTCTTCGGCGGCGAACTCACGCTGAGCACCTTTGGCGATTTCCAGATGACCCAAGAGCCATCCGAGAGGGACAAAATCATGCACGGCATGCTCGTCACCGACAGCGGGCTCACCCTGATGGGAGCCGATACGCCCCAGGGCATGAGCTACACCCCGGGAGATAACTACTCCGTATCCCTCAGCGGCGAGGATGAGGGAGAACTGCGCCGATACTGGGAGGGAATTTCCGCTGGGGGTACCGTGACGATGCCGCTCGAGAGCGCTCCCTGGGGCGACATCTTCGGAATGTGCGCCGACAAGTTCGGTGTCAGTTGGCTGGTCAACATCGCCGGCAAAAACCCCCAGGCGTAGCGGCCCGGGCCCGGCTTCGACGGTCTGTTGTCGCCGTCGTGCGCGGCTCTGCTTCCCGCACTGAATTCTTGTGCCTGACCTCACGCGGGAGTAGATTTCGGGAAATCCGACCGCTGCCCCAATCACCGCGGGGCAACGGCGGGCCAACGCCGTCTACAACGCCACCGGGTTACGCGTCCCGGATCTGCCGCTCGCCGCGCGCAGGCTCCACTCCTGACATGGGGTGCCCGCGATGGGGCCGCTTCCCGGTTTTGGTCCTATCGCCGGCACTCCGGATGAGAGTTGGCGGGTTATTGGAGGTCCGGGTACGGGTTGATCCCCCAGGTTGCGGTGTGGCTTTCGCCCGGTTCCAGTGTGATGAGTCCATCCCCCGAGTTGAAGGCGTTTGGCGCACAGGTCATCGGTTCAACTCCCAGACCGGTGCGGCGGCGGGCCGGCTGGCGCAGGGTGTCCCCGGTGAATAGTTCAAGATACGAATAAGCCTCGTCGACCCACAATTCCACCCCGGCGGCACGATCCGGGGCCACCATGCGAACCCGTGCGCGGCCGTCCTCGCCGCGATGCAGATCCGTGTAGGCCACGTCGATCTCCCGGTCTCCCACGACCTGTTCGCTGCGCAGGTCATAATGTGTCCCGTCCACCGGTTTGCTGTCGGTGGGGATCCCCAGGTCGTCTACCGGCAGGTAGATGGACCCCGTGGCCTGGACAAAGGCGCTGTCAATGTCGGGGGTGCCCACGCTGAGGTATGGATGAGCACCCGTCCCGTAGGGGCAGGGCTCCGTTCCGACGTTGGTGGCGCTGGTGCGCACGGTCAACCCGTGCTCACCGAGGGAATAGTCCAGCCGGCAGTCCAGGATGAAGGGCCAGCCGGGGCAGGCGTGCAGGACGTAGCCAAAACTGGCCCTGTCCGGGCCGTGCTCGACCAGCGTCCAGTTGGCCCAGCGGGTCAGCCCGTGGATGGCGCCGTGCTTTTCCGGCTCGGTAAGATCCAGCTGACGGCTGCTGCCGCGCCAGCCGTAGTGGCCGTTGGAGATCCTGTTCGGCCAGGGAATGAGCGACTGCCCGCGGGCGCCGGTGCACTGCTCGTCCGCTTCGTAGCCGTCCAGTACGTGACGCTGCCCGGCGGTGTAGGAGCGCAGAGCTCCCCCCACCTCGGTAAGGACCACCAGCTGGTCACCGGCACGGATTTCAAACTGAATGCCCGACGGCGGCACGGGAACGGGCGCGACACCGTCATTCCGCTTTTCCTGAGTGTTCATCGGTGACCTTCCATAGGCAATAGGGCATGGGTGTTTCACACTTTGGCACAGCCACTGCGGGAACCACAACACAACCTCCCCGCGTGATCTCCGCGCCAGGGTCCGCCAGCCTTACCCCGGGGCAGAAAGTCCGCAACTTTTTTTGCGCAGACCCTGCCGCATTTGACGGGCGGAGAGTAGCCTCATAGCGGATTTAACATTTCACTCTTCAGCAACCGAACCCGCCAGCCGGCAGGTGAACTTGAGGAAACCCTATGGCCAGTGTTGCAGCCACGCAAAACCAGCAACCCGTTGTGAGCCTGATCCCGGCCAGGATGGACAGGTTGCCGTGGACCAGGTTCCACTGGACAGTGGTTCTGGGCCTGGGAGTGTCGTGGATCCTGGACGGCCTCGAAATTGAGCTCGTTGCCTCGGCCGGTTTCCAGAAAACGCTGCACATGAGCGCGGAGGAAGTCGCACTGACCGGTACCGTCTACCTCATCGGCCAGGTTGTGGGTGCCCTGGTATTCGGCCGGATGGCCGACCGGCTGGGACGGAAACGCTTCTTTATTATCACCTTGGCCATCTACCTCATCGGCAGCGGGGTGGCCGGGCTTTCTTTCGCCATATGGTTCCTTTACCTCTTCCGGTTTATTGCAGGCCTGGGCATTGGCGGTGAATACACAGCCATTAATTCCGCCATCGATGAAATCATCCCCTCGCACTACCGTGGACGGGTGGACATCGCCATCAACGGAACCTACTGGGGTGGTGCTGCACTGGGTGCCTTCGGAAACTTGTTCCTGCTGAACCCGGATGTTGTTGCGGTGGACTGGGGCTGGCGGATCGGGTTCTTTATTGGCCCGGCTCTGGGATTGATCATTATTTACCTGCGCAGGCACATCCCGGAAAGCCCGCGCTGGCAGCTTATGCATGGACATGCCGACGAGGCGGAACAAAACGTGGACCGAATTGAGGCGGAGGTCCGCGCCGAAGGACACGACCTCAAGGAAGTTCCGCCGGAACGGGCCATCACGGTCACCCCCACCAAGAGCGTTCCCTTCCGGCAAGTCGCTGCCGTGTTTTTGAAGAAGTACCCCCGGCGCTCCATGGTTGCCTTTGTCATGATGGTCACGCAGTCGTTTCTCTACAACGCCATTTTCTTCACGTACGCACTGGTCCTGCAGAATTTTTACGGTACCAGTCCCAGTTCCACGCAGTTTTTCTTTTTCCCCTTCGCCATCGGGAACCTGATTGGCCCGCTCGTTCTCGGTCCGCTTTTTGACACAGTCGGCCGACGGAAGATGATCTTCGGGACGTATGGGTTAGCCGGCCTTGTGCTGGCGTTCTCCGCAGTGCTCTTCAACGCCGGTGCGCTCACCGCCACGACCCAGACCTTGCTGTGGTGCATTTGTTTCTTCTTCGCCTCCGCCGGTGCGTCCGCGGCGTACCTGACCGTCAGTGAGAACTTCCCGCAGGAGCTGCGGGGGCAGGCCATCTCGTATTTCTTCGCCATTGGGCAGATTGCAGGAGCCATTGCACCAGCCATCTTCGGCGCTTTGATCGGTGATGGCAGCAGCCGGGGTCCATTGACCATTGGGTACTTTTTCGGTGCCGGCATGATGATTTTTGGTGGCCTCATCGCCTTGTTCTTTGCCTTTGACTCCGAGCGGAAATCGCTGGAGGACATCTCCGATCCGCTCTCGAAAGTGTCAGCACCATGACGGGTGACCAGGAAAACACCAGCGAGGTCGTCGTGGTTGGTGTCAGCCCCACCAGCGGCTCCCGCTCGGCCCTTCAGTGGGGAGCAGAAGAAGCCGGACGGCGTTCCGCGGACCTCTTCGCCGTCAGTGCCTGGCGCGTGCCCCGACCACCCATGACGGCCGGGACCCGTCCTCCGCTGATCCTCTCCGAACCGGACGCCGCTTTTACCGCAGCGGAAGAGGAACTACGCGGGCACGTGCGTGCGGTCCTGGGCGACACGACGAGCATCACCTGCCGGCTGATCCGCGGTACCGCGCTCAATGTGCTGCTGAGCGTATCCAAGCAGGCCACATTGCTGGTGTTGGACGCGCCACAGCGCACGGACTTTTCGCAGTCGCCGCTGCTGGCGCACCGGCTGGTTTATCAGGCCCAGTGTCCTGTGGTGATCATGCCGCCGGACGTCGCCGATCAGGCCGACACACCGTTTGTCCGGGGCAGCAAGCGCTTTGGGATGAACGTCGCCAAGTCGGCTGCCACACCGGGCCGCCCCGGGCTGCATTTGCCGCCCGGCAGCGGAGCAGAGCCTATCTGAGGTAAGCGTGGCGGGGCCACTGTTATGATCTGTCCTCGCTGTGCCGTCGCGGGGCCCGCCCGGGCGGCTGGGTTGGCCGGGGACCGGTCATCGGCAGGTCCGGAATCGGGCACACCAGCGGCTCTGCCGTGGTGACACTAATCTGCGTACCGTGATGCAATATTTCCAGCGGCTTGCCGTTGCGCAGAACATAAGACGCTGCCGTCGCCGTAATCTCCACCCGCAAGGTCCGGCCCGCTACGAGGACACCGAAGGCAAGCCGGCTGAGCCCGGGCGGAAGCCGCGGGGCAAAACGCAGCGTCGCGGTGCCGTCCGACAGGCCGGTGTCCCGCATCCCGCCGAAGCCGGCGGTCAGGGCGGTCCAGACGCCGGCAAGTGCGGCAATGTGCAGGCCGTCCGAGGTGTTGTGTTCCAGATCGTCCAGGTCCATCAGTGCGGTTTCGGTCAGGTAGTCGTCGGCCAGTTCCAGCTGCCCCACCTCGACGGCAAGCACCATCTGCACGCAGGCCGACAGGGACGAGTCGCGCACGGTCAGCGCCTCATAATAGGCAAAGTTCCGTGCCTTCTGCGCCTGGCTGAATGCGTCCGGCCGCAGCTGCATGGCCAACACCAGATCCGCCTGTTTGACCACTTGTTTGCGGTACAGGTCAAAGTACGGAAAATGCAGCAGCAACGGATATTGCGCCTGCGTGGTCGCGGCAAAATTCCACGCCTGGTGGCCGGTGAAACCTTCCGCCTGCGGGTGGACACCTAGGACGTCGTCATACGGAATGTACATTGACGCGGCGGCATCGTGCCAGCTGGCAATCTCCTCCGGGTCCACACCGAGTTGATCGGCACGCTCACGGTACCGGCCGGCGACGTCCGCAGCCGAGGTGAGATTCTGCTGCGCCATCAGGTTGGTGTAAACGTTGTTGTCCGCCACCGCGCTGTATTCATCGGGACCGGTGACCCCGTCAATGCGGAACCGGCCGCGTCCATCGTGATGTCCCAGGGAGCGCCAAAGTCTGGCTGTGTGCACGAGCAGGTCAACCCCGACCGTGCCTTCAAATGCCACGTCACCGGTTGCTCGAACATAACGGACGACGGCGGCGGCAATGTCCGCGTTGATGTGAAAGGCCGCTGCACCGGCCGGCCAATAGGCCGAACATTCCTCACCGCGGATGGTCCGCCATGGAAAGGCCGCTCCGGCCAGTCCCAGCTGCTGGGCGCGCGTCAGGGCCAGCGGTAGGGTGGTGTGCCGCCAGCGTAGCGCGTGCGCGGCGGCGTCCGGAGCGGTGTAGGTCAAGACCGGCAGCACATAGGTCTCGGTGTCCCAGAACGTGTGCCCGTCATAGCCGGGACCGGTCAGGCCCTTGGCTGGAATAGCCCGGCCCTCGGCGCGGGCCCCGGCCTGCAGCACCTGGAACAGCGCAAACCGCGCCGCCTGCTGAATCCGGGTGTCGCCGTCGAGCTCCACATCCGCGCACTGCCAAAAATCGTCCAGGAACTGCGCCTGTTCTGCGCACAGTTGGTCCCAGCCGGTGTGCATTGCGCCCGCCAAAGCGGCGTCTGCCTGATCCCAAACCGCCGGCACCGAGCGCGACCCGGACCAGCCGTACCCCACCATCTTCGTCAGCTGCAGCCGCTGCCCCGGCTCCAGCGTGACGGTGATGGTGGTGCGGCCCAAATCCGGAAAGCTTTCCGCCTCGATACTTGTGCCCGGGGGGCCCTGAACCAGATGATCCATCACCGCGGCAACAACCTGGCCCGAGTCGGCCACCGTATGCACCAGTCCTGCCCGCGCGCCATGTGCGGCATGTTCGGCATGAACCAGCGGGCACTCCAGTACCGCCGCGACGCGCGGATCGCCGCGCGGAGCCGGAAGCTGCTCATTGGCGATGATCTCGGATTGCACCACAACCCGAATCCGGCTGCTGAGCGCCTCCACCTCATAACGGATGGCCGCGATGGACCGCTGCACCAGCGAGACCATCCGGGTGGAAGTCACGCGCACGTCCCGGCCCGCCGGCGAGACCCATTCGACATCCCGGTGCAGCAGTCCCGTGCGGAAGTCCAGACGGCGCTCGTGGGAGGTCAGCTCGCCGTATCGAACGTCGAAAGGCTCATCATTGACCAGCAGCCGGATCGGTTTCCCATTGGTTACGTTGATGACCGTCTGTCCGGACTCGGGATAGCCATAGCCGGCTTCGGCATAAGGGAGCGGGCGCAGCTCAAAGACCCCGTTCAGATACGATCCGGGCAGGGCATGCGGCTCCCCCTCATCC
>JBBSSN010000102.1:0-7100 GCA_038242035.1 Actinomycetales bacterium | reverse complement strand
CCACCGTGCTCCGGGTGCCGGGGAGCTTTGAACTTCCGGTCGCAGCGGCGCGGCTGGCGCCGGACTACGATGCCGTCGTCGCCCTCGGTGTCGTTATCCGCGGCGGCACACCGCACTTTGAGTATGTCTGCCAGGCGGCGACTCTTGGCCTGACGGACGTTAGCGTCCGCACCGGGACTCCTGTCGGCTTCGGCGTGCTGACGTGTGACAACGAGGAGCAGGGCCTGGCGCGGGCCGGGCTGCCGGGCTCGGTTGAGGACAAGGGATACGAGGCGACGACGGCGGCGCTGGCCACCGCGCTGCTGTTTGCCGGAAGCTAGGAATCGGGTCATACTCCGGCACCGAATCGGGGGGATCCGGGCAGAGCTAGTAGGCTGGAACTCGTGAAGACTTTCGAATCGCTTTTTGCCGAGCTCGGCGACAAGGCCGTCCAGCGGCCGGTCGGCTCCCGTACCGTCAGCGAACTCGACTCCGGCGTTCACGGTATCGGCAAGAAGATCGTGGAGGAGGCCGCCGAGGTTTGGATGGCTGCCGAATACGAATCCACGGATAACACGGCGGAGGAAATTTCCCAGCTGCTGTACCACGTTCAGGTGCTGATGATCGCCAAGGGACTGACTCTGGAAGACGTTTACCGGCATCTGTAGCCACGCGCTGCTGTCGCGGCGCTGTGGCCAGAGGCGCTTACCGTCCCCACCCGTGAAAATTCCACGCCCGGCGTGAACCGAACGCGAAAGATCCGCCATGCTCAGAGTTGCCGTCCCGAATAAGGGATCCCTATCCGAAGCCGCATCCGCCATGCTGACCGAGGCGGGCTATCTCCAGCGCCGGGATCCGCGCGAACTGGTCATGGTTGATCCCGACAATGACGTGGAGTTCTTCTTCCTGCGCCCGCGCGACATTGCCGTGTATGTGGGGGCCGGAACACTGGACGTCGGCATTACCGGCCGGGACCTGCTGCTCGACGCCGAGGTGGAGGCCGAGGAACTGCTGCCCCTTGGCTTCGCCGTTTCCACCTTCCGCTTCGCCGGCCCGGCCGGTCAGTTCTCCCAGCTGTCCCAGTTGGCGGGCAAGCGATTGGCCACCAGCTACGACGCCCTGCTGCGCCGTTATCTTACTGACAACGGGATAGCTGCCACTGTGGTCAGGCTGGACGGGGCGGTGGAATCCTCCGTCCGGTTGGGCGTTGCCGATGCCATCGCCGACGTGGTGGAAACCGGAAGCACGCTCAAGGCTGCGGGGATGGAAGTCTTCGGCAATCCGATCATGAAATCCGAGGCGCTGCTGATTGGCCGTCCCGGCGCCGCGGCTCCGGCCGGACTAGACGTGCTGATCCGCAGGCTGCAGGGCGTCTTGGTGGCGCGCCGGTATGTCCTGATGGACTATGACATTCGCAAGGATCTGGTGGAAACGTCCGCCGCACTGACCCCGGGTCTGGAGTCCCCGACCATTTCGCCGCTGCGGGACTCGGACTGGGTGGCCGTTCGCTCGATGGTGCCGAAGAAGGACACCAACCGCATTATGGACGAGCTGTACGAACTCGGCGCCCGGGCCATTTTGGTCAGCAGCATTCACGCCTGCCGGATCTAAGGGGCCAATTATGGGTGTAGCAATCCGTGTCATTCCGTGCCTGGACGTCGACGCCGGCCGGGTGGTCAAGGGCGTGAAGTTCCAGGGCCTGCGGGACGCGGGGGACCCGGTGGAACTGGCGCACCGCTACGATCGGGGCGGCGCCGATGAACTGACGTTTTTGGATGTGACGGCGTCATCCGGGAACCGTGAAACCACCTTTGATGTGGTGGCACGGACGGCCGAAGAGATCTTTATCCCGCTGACCGTTGGCGGCGGCGTCCGCGGCGTGGCCGAGGTGGACAAGCTGCTGCGCTTTGGCGCTGACAAGGCGTCCATCAATACCGCTGCAGTGGCGCGGCCGGAGGTCATCGACGAGATCACCCGGCAGTTCGGCTCCCAGGTGCTGGTGCTCTCCGTGGATGCCAGACGGACCCGCGGTGACGTTGTGACGCCGTCGGGCTTTGAGGTCACTACCCATGGCGGACGACAGGGGACCGGGATCGACGCGGTAGCCTGGGCACGCGAGGCTGCCGACCGCGGTGTCGGCGAAATCCTGCTCAACTCGATTGACGCGGACGGAACCAAGCAGGGCTTCGATCTGGAGCTGATCCGACTGGTCCGGGCAGCGGTCCGCGTTCCCATCATCGCCTCCGGAGGTGCCGGCGAGCCCGCGCATTTTCCGCCTGCCGTTGCCGCGGGAGCGGATGCGGTACTGGCTGCATCGGTCTTCCACTTCGGCCCGGACGACGCAATAGCCCAAGTCAAGACCGCCATCCGCCAGGCCGGCTTCGAGGTCCGGTAGGGCCGGCGTTGCCACCGTTTTTCGCCCGTTCAGCCGTTTCCTAGAGGCCCACTTCGGCGGTCTGCAGCAGGGCGACGGCGTCGGGCTGGCCCTCGAACGTGACCAGCGCATGGCCGGTCCTACCGTGCGCGTGCATCAGCAGCTCACCGGGTTCGCCCACGATGGCCACGGAAACGGCGGCACGCTTGGCGACGTGCCGGGGGCCGGAGGGACGGACCAGGACGATGCCCAGGTCAACGCCCCGGTACAGAATGGCTGCGCGTTTGACCAGCTCGTCCCAGAGTGCTTCCGAGTAGGCCCGGTCCAGGGCCCGCGGCGCCCAGCGGTCCGTCGCGCGCCGCACGTCTTCGGTGTGGATAAAGTATTCGATCAGGTTGGAGCTTTCATCTACCGCCTTGATCCTCAGCGGGGAGAACTTCGGCGGTCCGGCACGGAAATCCGCGACCAACCGGGAGTACGCCTCGACGGTCCCGGACCTTTCCGCCAGCTTGGCGGTTGCTTTGTCCGAGGCCCGGTTCAGGGCTTTGATCAGCACCCCGAGCCCCACCCCCGCATGGCGTTCGCGCAGGTAGAGGTGCGCCGCCAGCTCCTGGGTGCGCCATCCGGCGCAGAGAGTGGTGGCGCCGGGCCCGGCTGCGAGCAGGGTTTCGGCCAGGACTTCACGGGAAGGATCTACAAAATGCATCACTTGTGAAATTAGCACGCCCTCGCATGTTTTAGGGGTGTAAACCGCCGCAGCTGCTCATTACGATCTGTTGCATCGCACTGTTACGGCCGTACAAACGTCAGCTTACGCCGGTGGCACTAGAATTGGAGGCGATGTCTGCACAACCGAACCCCCCGCCCACTTCCGGCAGCACCGCCGGGCCCAGTGCCGAATTCGTCCTTCCCGAGGACATTGCAGCGCGGCTCAAACGTGACGCCGCGTCCCTGGTGGCCGCGGTCATCCAGCAGTTTGACAGCCGGGAAGTGCTGATGCTGGGCTGGATGGATGATGAAGCGCTGCGCCGGACGTTGAGCTCGGGCCGTGTGACATTCTATTCGCGGTCCCGCCAGGAATACTGGCGTAAGGGCGATACCTCCGGCAACGTGCAATACGTAAAATCCGTGGCGCTGGACTGTGACGGCGACGCATTGCTGATCATGGTGGATCAGGTTGGTGCTGCCTGCCATACGGGCAGCCGGACCTGCTTCGACGGCCGTGATCTTGACGCCGTCGTCGGCTGGCTTTCCTGAGCAGCATCCCCGGCAGCGACCGTCCAGAATTGAACGCCACCTAAAAAGAAGGTCACCGTACACATGCAG
Organism: Actinomycetales bacterium; assembly: GCA_038242035.1. Lineage (GTDB taxonomy): Bacteria > Actinomycetota > Actinomycetes > Actinomycetales > Micrococcaceae > Arthrobacter_M. The sequence goes on along the minus strand of JBBSSN010000102.1, from coordinate 3,421 downwards.
GAGCTAGGCGTGATCAGCCCGACCCTTGAAGAGTTCCGGCTGCTGGCCAGAACCAGGCGCGTGATTCCCGTGCGGCTGAAGGTCCTTGCCGATGCCGAAACGCCGATCGGGCTGTACCGCAAGCTGGCCAAGGGGCAGCCGGGCACGTTTCTGATGGAGTCCGCCGCGATGGGAGGCGTCTGGTCGCGTTATTCGGTCATCGGCGTCCGGTCCCGGGCCACGTTGACGACGGACGACGGCGCCGCATGCTGGCTGGGAGAGGCCCCCACCGGCGTGCCCCTGGGCGGCAACCCGGTGGAAGCGGTCCGGGCGACGATCAATGAACTGCGCACGGAACGCTTCGAGGGGCTCCCGCCGTTTACCTCCGGACTGGTCGGTTTTGTCGGCTGGGAGTCGGTACGGCATTGGGAGAAACTTCAGGCCCCGCCGGAGGATGACCTGCAGCTGCCCGAGCTGGCGCTGAATCTGGTCGCGGATATGGCCGTCCACGACAATGCCGAGGGCAGCGTGCTGCTGATTGCCAACGCAATTAATTACGACGACAGCACGGACCGGGTGGATGAGGCCTGGCATGACGCGGTGGCACGCGTGAACACAATGCTGCAGCAGATCAGCACACCGGTGGCGCAACCCGTCTCCGTGCTGAACAGCACGGACGCGTCATCCTTCGCGGACCGGGTCCGGCAGCGCTGGGCCGAGCCGGAGTATCTGGCCGCGATCGACAGGGGCAAGGAAGCCATCGTGGAAGGGGAGGTCTTCCAGGTGGTGATTTCGCGCCGCTTCGAGATGGATTGCGATGCCTCCGCGCTCGATGTCTACCGCGTGCTGCGCAACACGAACCCGAGCCCGTACATGTACCTCTTCAGCTTTGAAGATGCCAAGGGCCGAGCCTTCTCCATCGTGGGTTCCTCGCCGGAGTCGCTGGTGACGGTGACCGGGGACGAGGTCATCACCCACCCGATTGCCGGCTCCCGGCCGCGTGGCGGGAGCGTGGAAGCCGATAAGGCCCTGGCGGATGAATTGCACGCCGACGCCAAGGAGCGCTCCGAGCACCTGATGCTGGTTGACCTGGCGCGCAATGATATTTCCAAGGTTTGCGTCCCCGGTTCGGTGGACGTCACCCAGTTCATGGAGGTGGAGAAATTCAGCCACATCATGCACCTGGTCTCCACCGTCGTCGGCACACTGGGCCCGGGGTACACGGCCTACGACGTGCTGGCGGCTACGTTCCCCGCCGGAACCCTCTCCGGCGCGCCTAAGCCACGGGCGCTGCGGCTGCTCGATGAGCTCGAGCCGCACCGGCGGGGTATTTACGGCGGCGTGGTCGGGTATCTGGACTTTGCCGGCGATATGGACATGGCCATCGCCATCCGCTCCGCGTTGCTGCGCGACGGCCGCGCTTACGTGCAGGCCGGCGGCGGAATTGTTGCCGATTCCGACAATGCAACCGAAGCCCAGGAATCCGTCAATAAGGCAGCGGCACCGCTGCGGGCCGTGCACGCCGCCGCATCGCTGCAGACCATCGCCGCGGATTTCAGCCACCCCTCCTTCAGCGAGAGCCGAAGCGACTTTCGATGAGTGACCCGAAGATTGTGAGCGAACTAATCATGCGTGAAAAAGCCGTCCAAGGGGCGCAGAAAAAGCCTGTCAATGGGGGAGCTCCCGGCCGGCGGACGGGACGGCTGGGGCGCAAGTCCACGCTGATCATGCTCGCCGTCATCAGTTCGCTGGTGGTCTTCGGGACCACAACGCAGACCTGGGTGCACGTAAAGCTCGGGCAGGGCGTGGTGCAGCAGGCGGATCTGAACGTCGCCGGCAGCAAAGCGGCGACGGCGGTCACGGCATTGGCACTGGTGGCTCTGGCCGGCGCGCTGGCGGCCTCAATCGGACGGCGGGTGTCACGCGTCGTGGCGGCGGTCATCATTTTCCTCGGGGCCATCGGCATTATTGTCTCTTCCGTCGCCGTCGTGCTGGACCCGCAGGCAGCCGCGGCCGGACCGGTGGGGACGGCGACGGGCGTAACCGGCCAGAATTCGGACGTGACGACGACGGTGTTCCCATGGATCGCCGTCGTCGCCGCCGTGGTTTTGGCGCTGGCAGCGGTACTGATCGCCTGGCTGGGCCGGACCTGGAACCAGCGGACCAAATATGATTCCGCCGCCGCGCACGCCAGCCGAGGGGTTTCCGGTTCCGCGGCACGGCCCGGCTCGGCGCCCGCGCCCGGGACCGGAGCATCAGCTGATCCGACTGCAGCAGCGCCGATGCCCGAGGTGCGCGATGACATTGACAGCTGGGACGAGCTTAGCCACGGCAACGATCCGACCGCTTAGAACGTGCGGCACGGGTGCTCCGGGGGCCAACGCGGGTAACTAATGGCAGAATGGAAGCAGTATCCAGTTTGGCGGGATTTAGCATAAGGGAGATTTAGCATGAGCAACAGGAGCGCTAGCACGGCCGGGAGTGCCGCAGCGACGGAAGACGTTGACCATTCGGTTGAATTGGGCCACGGGAACAGCCCGGCGGCATGGACCACCGTAGCCATCATGCTCGTTGGTGCCGCGATTGCCTGCATAGCCTTTGCGCTGGGCTCCGCTGCCACCGTGCTGTTCATCATCGGCATGGTCATCATGCTCATTGGTCTGGGCGTGGGCTACGGCATGCGGGCGGCCGGCTACGGGGTAGGCGGCCACAAGCTCAAGAGCGACGGACACTAGGCGTGAGCGTTCTCGACGACATCATTGCCGGGGTCCGGGAAGATCTCGAGACGCGCAAACAAAAGGTCAGTCTGGCCCAATTGCAGGACCTGATTCCTGCCCGGCCGCCGGCCCTGGATGCCTGGGCGGCCCTGGGTGGCGGCGATTCGCCACGCGCCCGGGTCAAAGTCATCGCCGAGGTCAAGCGGCGCAGCCCGTCCAAGGGGGCGTTGGCCGAGATCGCTGATCCTGCCCGGTTGGCTGGCCAATATGCCGACGGCGGCGCGGCCGTGATCAGCGTGCTGACCGAACAACGCCGGTTCGGCGGCTCACTGGCGGATCTCGATGCAGTTCGTGCCGCCGTCGGCATTCCCGTGCTGCGCAAGGACTTCACCTGCGATCCCTACCAGATCTGGGAAGCGAGGGCACACGGCGCGGATCTGATCCTTTTGATCGTCGCAGCGCTGACCGACGCCGAGCTGACAGCGTTCCTGGCCTTGGCAGATGAATTAGGCATGCACGTTCTTGTGGAGACGCACACCAGCGAGGAAGTCCAACGCGCGGTCGCCGCCGGGGCCCGGATCATCGGCGTCAACGTCCGCAATCTGAAGACCCTGGACGTGGACCGCTCTGTTTTCGGTTCGCTGGCCGGGCTCATCCCCGCCGAAGCCCTGGTAGTGGCCGAATCCGGAGTCCGCGATGCCGACGACGTCAGGCACTATGCCGCT